>DAOTXB010000669.1:0-1695 GCA_034435575.1 Anaerolineae bacterium | reverse complement strand
TCGGCATGAATGACACCTTTTTCTTACAATATCTGGCGGCAGGTGGCATGCCCCCTGATGAAAACGGTGCAATGGCATTAGATACTGACGCACTTTTGACTGTGCTATCATTTTATGAATCAGCAGTGGAGGCAGGGATTGTCAGTGAAGATGTATTTGATTACAGCACAGACAATGACTATCAATCCAGCCTTGCATCCGGTGTATTGTCTAGCGCAGTAGTGCGCTCCAGCCTGTACCTCAGTTTACGGCAGGAAGACGCATCCTGGCACGCCGCGCCGGTACCCAACGAACTCGGTGATCCCATTTCGCTGGTTGATAGTTGGATGTGGGTCATTGTAGCGACATCTGCCCAACAACAAACAATCGCTGTTGATTTTATGAATTGGATCATGGATGCTGAACGCCAACGCCAATATGCAGAAAGCGCCCTACGTGTGCCTTCAATACAACTTGCCTTACGCAATATGGATCGTAATGCGCTGGATACTGATACGATGGATGATCTTGTGAGCAATGGTTTTCGGGTGATTCCACAGAGCACGGGGAGTGCGCTGGCACGGGCAATGCAAAATGCGCTGGTTGCGGTGGTTAGCGGAGAGCGCAATGCAGAGCAAGCCACGCAAGATGTGATTGATATTGTAGGGAATACAGAGTGAACTACCCTATTTTTAAGTGTAGCAAATTCTAACACCTGAATCAATCACCTTTCTTGGCTATTCCATCCCGAAATATATCACGATATGCTACAATGCTCAGTCCAGTGTAAATTCGGGAGAGAATCCGTCTATGCGTCTTGGAGTCGACTTCGGCACCACCAATTCCACAGTGTCATTGTATGACGGCGACCAACTACATCCTATCCACATTGACCCACATAACGACAATCCGCATGTTATGCCGTCATTGATTTATATTGACCGCAAAGGTAATAGTACTGTCGGGGCACAGGCGGCGATGGTGTACTTGAAGCGCGAAATCGGTCGATCGGTGCGGTGGCGTAAGCGTGAAGCAGGTGAAATTGATATAACGGTCGCCAGTTTTGAAAATGATCCGATAGAATTTACACAACACGTCAATGTACTGGTTGATGTAGCGGCACGGGGGCGTTTAGTCCAGTCGATCAAAACCGGATTGTTCAATAACCGTTACAATGGTACCAGTATCTTCGGCAGATACTACCGACTAGAAACACTGATTGCGATTATCCTCCAAAGACTGAAGCAAACCGCAGAAAAATCATTAGGTAAATCGTGCGATGCTGTTATGCTCGGTCGCCCGGTACGGTTCGCAGATAGCGACCTGTTCGACTCTCGTGCAGAGGCAACCCTGCTCAAAGCGGCACATCTGGCAGGATTTAGCGACATCGCATTACAACTTGAGCCAGTCGGCGTGACTCACCTATTTCAGCATACCGTAGAAGCCCGTCATACTGCGCTTGTGTTTGATTTTGGGGGCGGGACTTTAGACTTGACGGTTGCACAAATAGGTGGCAACGCACCGCCAGAAATTATCGCTACACAGGGCGTAATGGTCGGTGGGGATGACCTTGACCGGGCAATTATGGCGTGGCTGATGCCTCATTTTGGTGGCGGGAGTGATGGCATCCTGTCACCAGAAATGACCGATAAGCTCCGCACATGGCAGACCATGCCAGAACTCTCACAACCCTACTTTTTGGAGAGAATCCGGCGG
>DAOTXB010000668.1:0-9002 GCA_034435575.1 Anaerolineae bacterium | reverse complement strand
AAAACTGTGTCGATATTCTCGCGGGATGCAAAGTGAAGCGCTTTGAAGCTATTCAAGAGCAAGCTGATGAGACGCCCGTATCACGCTTGTGTGAGGTGTTGCAGGTATCGCGCAGTGGCTATTACGCATGGTGTGGACGTGAGCCGAGCCAACGCCAGCAAGAGGACGCTGTTTTGACTGAGGAAATCATTGAGATCTTCCATGACAATCGTTGTTGCTACGGATCACCTCGTATTCATGCAGCTTTGAAGCAAGCTGGCTATCGAATCGGGCGTAAACGAGTCGCACGTTTGATGCGTCAGGCAGGATTGCGCCCACCAAAACGCAAGCGTTATATACCTAGAACCACCGTTGCTAACCCTGAGCATCCTGTCTTTGCAAATCGCTTAGATCGTGACTTTGAGGCACACCATCCCGATGAAAAATGGATGGTGGACATCACCTACATTGACACGCACGAGGGTTGGATGTATCTGGCAGGTGTGATGGATCTGTACTCACGTCGGATCGTGGGCATGGCGATGGCAGATCATATGACGACTGATCTTGTTGATGCTGCCCTAAATATGGCTGTTGTCGAGCGTGATCCACAGCCCGGATTGCTGCACCATAGTGATCGAGGCAGTCAATACACCAGTGGCTATTACCAGCAACGGCTGGAAGACTTGAACATGCATGTCAGCATGAGTCGCACTGCTCAATGTCTGGATGCGGCTCCTATCGAGAGCTTTTGGGGAACTTTGAAAACGGAGTGTGTGACCTATCGCTTTGATTCACACGAGCAAGCACGCACCGAAATCTTCAGCTATGTCATGGGTTTTTATAATCGTAAACGACTACATTCAGCACTGGACTACCAAAGTCCACATCAGTATGAGCAACAATCAGTGAGACTTTACCACTGTCTATGAAAACGGGGCAAGATCAGTTCAGTACAGCGTATTATACTTCTGTAATTAGTGTGCTTATAGAATTCGTAAATTTTTCATGGGGTTAACGTTTAAATCTTTTCAGTGAAGATCTATAATGTTCTTATGTATCTAGCACTACCTATAAGTAACTAACAAATATTTTAGGAAAATTGCGATGAGTAGTTTACTACAATCTTCCACAGACTTAACCGCTAAAGATCAAAAACTACTTAAGAAACTTCGATGGGGCATTGTCATAGTAAGTCTAATATTTGTTTTTCATGCTATACCACGCCATAAATTGCCAGAAGTTTATCCTATCACACGGTGGGCAATGTTTTCTGGGACCCGTAATTACAAGTTGGATGCAGGAACACATTATGAGGTTCATGTTGAAGATATAAACGGGGAATCATATCTGTTTGATTACTCAGAAAACGCAAATAGTAGCACTGGCACAATATATCGAACAAGTGGTGCCTCACAACATGATGACGTGGGCTTTAGCATACTCGAAGTTCTTGCGACAACAGATGATGCTTCAACATGGGAAACTTATCGCCTGGCACTCATAGACCGTATTGAACAACATTACGAGATTGAAGTTAGCGAAGCTGAATTATGGCGAGTAACATATCCGGTTGATATGAATGAATTTCCCTATGTTGATTATGATAACCCCTCAGAAAATACGTATCTTAGCGATTTAACCACATCGCTAAATCGTGAAAGTGAGTAAACCTGATGCTAAACACACTATTCCAGACAGTGAACACACAGGTAAATCAATTTATCTTGCGTTCAGAAGGTAATGCTGTGGGAAGATTGTCATTGTACAGAATCTTATACGCAGCCTTTTATCTTTGGATGATTGCCCGTTATGATCTGCCAATATTATCTTCTATTCCTACTGGTGAATTAGATCCACTCATCACACTTTTTTTCTTAGACGCTCAACCAGCGCCTGAATTCTACATGGCTTTACAATTTATACTCGTCTTCGGACTAGTGATGTTATTGTTTGGAACTTATGTAAGATCCTCAATCATTATGATAATCGCAAGTGGCACAATTATTGCCATGTTACGTTATAGCTTCGGCAAAATTGACCATTATGATACTTTTATGGTGCTGTACACACCGTTAGTAATGCTTTTTTATAGCGGTTGGGGTAACAACTATTCATTTGATGCAATAATTAAGCAACGTAAAGGAATAAAACTATTATCGCCAAATGAGTCGTCGTGGCAATATAGCTGGCCTATCATGATCATCACCGTTTTATTGACCATCCTATTTATCGGTGCAGGTGTGCTTAAGTTGCTACCGGATTCTAATTCATGGCTTTGGCATACGGACATCATTCGCAAACTTACGATTGACTTTAATAAGGGGCTATCACCGAATCCTTTAACGCCATTTATTGTAGACAACGCTTGGATTTATGGACCTTTGCGGTTCGGCGCTGTAATTTTCGAGGCGGGCTTCTTCCTAGCACTTATAAACAATAAGTGGCGCTCACTATTTATGGCAACTGCAGTATTTTTCCATCTCTTTAATCTAATCTTGTTCGGTATTCCTTTTGTTGACATGCTAATTATCTATGCGATTTTTGTGGATTGGCAAAAACTGTATGAAAGATTTGTACCACAAATGGTGAAAAGTGGTTTGAAGCAATTCTTTTATAACATACCAACCGTTGGGCTTATTATCCTAAGTCTTTCCATTGCATCACTAATTGCATTACTCTGGTTAGATTTTGATAGTCCTGTACGCCAATTTTTCCATGCAGTGCCATATGAATTAGCATGGATCATTGCAGGTATAGCTTCTCTACTAGCATTTTCAGAATCTGCTTACTTACTTACTTTAGATGCGATTAAGTACATTAAAACATGGCGGCAGAATTCACCTACTAATTCTTCAATGAAGAAAACAGCATAAAAGGCGAAAAATGGTTGATGCTATAGAATATGATGCAATTGTAATCGGTACTGGTCCTAATGGTTTTGGTGCCGCAATTACACTGGCTCGGGCGGGATGGTCAGTGTGTATGTATGAAGCCAAAGAAAAAGTAGGGGGAGGAATGCGTACTTATGAGCTTACTCTACCCGGCTTCAAGCATGACATTTGTTCCGCGATACATCCTATGGCATATAGCTCACCATTTTTCAGTGATTTACCCCTCACTGAACACGGCTTAGAGTGGATCCAACCTGAAGCTCCTCTAGCACATCCTTTTGATGATGGCTCATCTATCGTTCTTGACCGTGCGATACAGTCTACTGCCCTTTCATTAGGAGAAGATTGCCGCGCATATGAACGACTCATGCGTCCATATGTCGAAAACTGGGAGAAGATTGCCTCTGGCATTCTCGGACCACTACGTTTACCGCGTTACCCATTAGCACTCAGCTATTTTGGAATGAAAGCAATTTTACCAGCAGCCATATTGGCAAAATTCACTTTTAAAAATGATCGTACAAGAGCTTTTTTCGCGGGATTAGCTGCCCATTCATTGTTGCCAATGGAAAAACTGATTTCTGCCTCATTTGGTCTAGTTCTAGGAGCCGTTGGCCACAGAATTGGTTGGCCCCTACCACGTGGAGGATCGCAAAGTATTGCCGATGCATTGGCAAGTTATTTCACTTCATTAGGCGGTAAAATCATTCTTGATCGCCCGGTAAAATCTATAGATGAATTACCAAAAGCTCGGGCTTATCTCTTTGATGTATCACCAGAACAACTTATAGACATTGCCGGATCAAGATTTCCAGAAGGCTATAAAAAACGACTGGGAAAATACCGTTATGGTCCTGGCGTATTTAAAATCGATTGGGCACTTTCTGAGCCTATTCCCTGGAAATCTAAAGACTGTCTTAAAGCAGGCACAATTCATCTGGGTGGCAGTTTAGAGGAAATCGCACTATCTGAGCGAAAACTTTACACAAATGAAATCGCAGAAAAGCCGTTTGTCTTACTAGCCCAACAAAGTCTATTTGATGATACAAGAGCGCCTGAAGGAAAACACACAGGCTGGGGATACTGTCATGTTCCAAATAGTTCTACGTTGGATGCGACATCTCATATAGAAAATCAGATTGAACGATTTGCACCTGGCTTTAAAGACACAGTTTTAGAGCGCCACACAATGTCTACAAATGATTTTCAAGCATACAATGCTAATTACATTGGTGGTGATATTAATGGTGGGGTGCAGGATATCTTTCAGCTATTCACACGACCTATTGCTAGGATTCGACCTTATACAACACCCGTAAAAAATGTTTATCTATGTTCTGCTTCAACCCCACCAGGCGGTGGGGTGCATGGAATGTGTGGGTATCATGCTGCACGGGCAGTGCTCTATGATAATAAGCATCTAACTGAGTAAAACAAAAACAACAATAGGCATAGACATATTAGGGTAGATATACACAAATATGAAACTAAGAACCGATACGACAATACCTATTTGGGAACATATCTTTGTTATTGTAGGAATTTTCATCTTTGCTAATGCATTCAGGGATATTGAATTCGTCAATCGTTATTGGAATTACCTACGCATCCTATATTATGGATTTATTGCGATTGTTGTGGCATTACGCCTGCGTGATTTTGTGCCTACAAGTATCAAGGCGACTTCGGTCATGTTAATGACCTTTATCGCGTTACTTTCACTGGTTTGGTCGGAAGCTCCCGGCGCTACCATCAGCCGAAGTGTCGCATTGATTATGATGACGATCTTCAGTATTTACTTTGCAGGGCGATATCCATTGGGCAGTCAGATCCGAATCTTGGCGACGGTATTCTTTTTATTTACTGTGTTTAGCGTTGTATTTGTAATCGTATTGCCTGAATATGGAACAGCAGGTTCTGCATGGCAGGGTATTTTTACGCAGAAGAATGTTTTTGGGCGTATTATGCTTATTGCTTCTATTGTAACACTCGCATACCCTGTGAAAACACCAAAAGGTGCACGACGAAAGCTATTGGCATATTTGAGTCTCGTTGTGCTGATTTTTCTTTCAGATTCAATGACATCTCTGATAATTTTGTTCTCTGTGTCCATAGTTTTTTTATTTGCGCCGATATCACGCCTTAAACCAATACAATCAATCGCATTCTTTCTTGCAATGTTTTTACCAATTATGGTGACTGTTTATGCTGTCGTGAACATTGATACAGATGAGGTTCTTATTGCACTTGGTAAAGACCCTACATTAACTGGAAGATCTGAAGCGTGGGAGAACCTTGATCTTGCAATCGTGGATCGTCCTTTTACTGGTTATGGTTATGGAGCCTTTTTTAATCAATGGAATGGCACATATGGGGAGCTATTTAGTGAGGGCGGTGAATGGGCACCAGGATCTGCACATCATAATTATCGTGATATCTGGCTTAATATTGGAGTAGGTGGTGTTATTCTATTCATGATATCCAACATTATCTTGCTAGTACGTAGTATTCTTTTAATCAGAAAAACAAGTAGCACTGGCGGAATGTTTCCTCTGATGATGATGGTGTTTTTCATTGTGGTTGGCTTTTCAGAGAGCTTTGCATTATATACTGAGGTGTTCTGGATGTTATATCTCACCTTAGCATTCTCATTAACAGATGCACTAGAAATGCCGGCTAAAATCAAATCTGAATCAGTACCATTCACTGATGGATCAACGACAACACCCCGATTAGCATTTAATGTGGATTAGATTGATATAATACTGTTGCATTCTTTAGTAGTGACTCCATAAATTGCACACGTAAACACGATTTTTTTGGCGACAAATTCAAGCTCTTTATCACTGTGAATATGCTCCTCTATTCCTTGACACATGAGCAGTTAATCGAGAACTTCAACCACTTTAGTCGATGGGATGCAAATACTGGCGTAGAGCATCAGACATTGACAAGTGAACTCATTCATGACGGCGAGAATCCGAACTGGATGCTCTTTATCAGTACAATCTTCGGTAAATCCATAACACCAAACATAATTAATTGGACTAGCGCTAGACAGCTTCACATCATCCCCTTCGCTGTAGCGTCGTTTGTAGACTGTATGTTTGGTGTTGTCCAGATACGCTCAACATGCTTGTAGTTGATAGCTCTTCGATCCACTTGAGGCAATCCTGTGATGAGACACTAACCATATTGCGGATAACTAGGGGCATAGGCGCGGATCATAATTGTCAGCTCAACCTCATCAATAAACATTTAGGTCTTCTCGTAATAAATTCTGAATTTTCATCCATTGTTCAACAGTGAAAGTTTATCTGTCATATCATGACTTTAACCAACTTTTATCAAATAATAACAGAATCGTTATACCGTTACTACTGGTCAATAACTAACCTAAAATTAAGTGTTTTTGTACCTTATTCGAATTTTTAAATGTGCTAATTGCTAAAAAATATACAAAGAATTGGTGTAATGGCTCAAAAGTACTAACCATTTAACCCTAAACGGTACTATAGTCATGTTTCGATAATAAAAAATTGATTAATAATTAATTTAGTAAAGAAAAATTAATCAAAAGTTTGTCGTTCCAAACGAAATTAGTCTTTAATTCCGAAATCTGTAAATGATTAATTTATGGAATTATCTCAAAATTGGCGGAGTATGTCACATGGGAATCATCACACTCAAAAATTATAAACATAGAAATTATCTGCTGATCGTTTTATTCAGCCTGATAGTCTTTGGAATACACAATAGCGTTGTTAAAGCACAGAGCGATGATAATTATGTGCTCATAAGCGTTGGTGATAATAGTCAATCAGTCATTAACCAACATCCGGCTGGTACAACATTTATCTTTGCCTCCGGTATTCACCGAATGCAATCTATTGATACACGTGATGGTGATGTTTATATCGGCGAGCAGGGAGCAGTCCTAAATGGATCGCGTCTTCTAGCTGATTTTCAATATGATGGTAATTACTGGTTTGTTTCTGGGCAATCTCAACAGGGTTATGTGATTAATTTACCCTCTTGGAATAGCGAAATCTGTAATGATGGTTTTGATAGATGTCGTTATCCAGAAGATCTGTATTTTGACAATCAACCGCTAACACATGTTTCTAGCTTGGGTCAGGTTCGTTCAGGAACATGGTACTTTGATTACAGTAATGATCGTATTTATTTTGCTGATGATCCTTCTGGTCATATTATAGAGACAAGCGTTACTGACCGTGCATTTTCTCCTCGTGGTGATAACGTGACCATAATGAACCTCACAGTAGAAAAATATGCAGCACCTGTATTCAGCCCTGCAATTTATACGGGAGTTGGCTGGTTGATTGATGGTGTTACCGCACAGCTTAATCATAGTGCTGGCATAAAATTAGAGGATAATGCGCGTATTGTGAACAGCCGTATTATCTATAATGGACAAATTGGTCTCCAGGGTGTAGGTAATAACTATATTTTGGAAAACAATGAAATTGCCTATAATAACTGGGCAAATTTTTACCCATTCTGGGAAGCCGGTGGTGTAAAGTTTGCACGCGCATTAAATGTGCAAGTGCGCAACAATTATGTGCATAATAACAATGGACCTGGTTTATGGGTAGATATTGATAATCGAAACTTCGTTATCGAGAATAATATCGCCTTCAGTAACTTACGTCATGGTATCTACTATGAAATTAGTTACGATGCTACGATCCGTAATAACATCCTTATGTACAACAATCCTGGTAGTTTTTGGGCGCTTAACGGTGGACAAATTCGTGTTGAAAATTCAAGTAATATTGAAATCTATGGTAATCAAGTAATTGTAGGTAATGATGCGGGTAATGGCATTAGCATCACGAATGGTAGTCGTGGTAGTGGTCAATATGGCACTTGGAACAGCTATAATGTAAACGTATTCCAGAATACTATCTTTCATACAGCAGATATGGGACGCAGTGGTGTTCAACCGCGTAGTGTGGACTATGATCGTTTCTGGCGTGAATCAAATAACAGCTTCGATTCTAACACGTATTATGTTCAATCTAACCCTAATGGCGAATACTGGTATTGGCGCGAAGACGAACGTACCTTTGCACAAATGCAAGAATTTGGACAGGAACTTAATGGGCAAGTGATTGTCGGTATTCCTAATGATGTTACAAATATTCCTGCATGGAGCAACAGCTTAGTTTCATATCCAGTACAAAACCATAATCACGATACACAGGTAATCAATCTTAATCTGTTCAATGCAGAAACTGATCAACCAATTCTCGAGCTTGAGAACAATATCGTGCTTGACCTCGCAGAACTTGCCTCTCCATCAGTGAACATTGGGGCGACGGTTGCCGGATCTGTGGGCAGTGTTCAGTTCTTGCTAGATGGACAGACACTGACTGAAAATATTGCACCGTATCGCATGTGGGGTGATGATGGTAGTTGGTCACCTGTCGATGGCACTTATACACTCACAGTGATTTCTTATAGTGCAGAAGATGGTACTGGCATTGCAGGTAATCCCTACACATTAACCTTTACTGTGATTAATGGTAACGATGATACCGGCAGTGAGCCGACGATTGTTGTAGAAACACCAACACCCGAAGAAACACCAGCACCATTAATTGTGGATGGCTTTACCTTGATTAATGCTGAAACCGATGAACCGATTATGCCAGTTGTAGATGGTGACGTTATTAACCTTGCGGACTTATCTACAAGTGCGATCAACCTACGTGTTGATACTAATGCCGAGGTTGGTAGCGTGGGTATCACTAAAGATGATGAGACTTCGCTGGAAAATAATGTGCCATTCTCAGTTTGGGATGACAATGAAGGCGATTATAGTGGGATAACTCCTGAATTGCGTGAATATACAATCGTCGCAATGCCTTATGAAGAACAATTCGGACGTGGCTCCGCTGGTGAACAATACACAATTACCATCACATTTATTGACGAAGAACCGCCAGTAGAGCCAACCGAAGAACCGACTGAAGAACCGACGGTAGAGCCAACTGAAGAACCAACAGTGGAACCGACGGAGATCGCTCTGTCCGTTGAAACATTCACATTGATTGACGCAGATACCGACCAACCGATTATGGAATTGAACGATAATGATGTGAT
>DAOTXB010000667.1:0-1613 GCA_034435575.1 Anaerolineae bacterium | reverse complement strand
TAACGTATCCTGTGGATGCAAAACTAAAGCTTGTTCTGCCTTGCCGGAAAATTCGTCACGCTCCACTAATTCAGTGATATAACCATTCAGCGCATTATCAACTGATTTGGTACTTTCCCCAAAGTCACGATTATTTTCGAAACCATAGACGATGAGAGTGTCCGCTTCAACATCTACGATCTTGCTACTTTTTGCAATGACCTTCATGAGCATTCCCCGTTAAAAAATAAATCAAAACGCACCTATTATGTCATAACGTCAAGGGTTTCCCAAGTTACGAACCAAACCGAGTTTGCAAAAATCTCAGTTGCTCACGCCGTTGATAGTTCCCGCCACCTTCATGCCCGTTATAAGGATATACCTTGATCTGTTTTTCTACGGTGACACGGTTAAATGCCGCGAAAACCGTAGAAGGCGGACAAATTTGATCCATCAATGCGACGGAATATAGTGTCGGCGCTGATGTCCGTTTCGCAAAATTCACGCCATCAAAATAGGATAAGGTCTGGTAAACGGTTTCTGTCTGCTCACGATGTGTGCGTAAAAAACGTGGAATTTCTTGGTAGGGATGAGAATCAACCATGGTTGCCGCCCGTTCGTAATAGCATAAAAACGGCACATCTGGCAAAGAGGCGACGAGATCATCCACTAACCCGCTGACAGCAATCGAAATGCCACCACCCTGGCTACCACCCAGAACAGCAACTTGCGAACGATCAATTGAATCATGGCTTCGTGCCGCCTCAACAGCGCGCACCGCATCTGTGAATACTCGGCGATAATAATAAACCTGCGGATTGAGAATACCTTGCGTCATCCAACCCGGTACAGACGGACTACCACCGTCTGGCAAATCAGGCGTATCTCCCCCCTGCCCGCGTGTATCCATAATAAAATGAGCATAACCCGCCGCAGACCAGAATAATCGGTCAAATACCAATCCTCGTCCTCCGGTATAGCCGATGTATTGCACGACGCACGGCAAAAAATCATCACGTACTTTTGGCAAAATCAGCCAGCCCTTAATCCGCTGACCGCCATACCCTGAAAAAGTCACATCATAAGTATCGACCAGTGCTAGACCACTATCAATCGGTTCAAAAACCGCGTCCAACGGGTGTTGTCGTGCCTCGTTGAGTGTTTGTACCCAGAAAACATCAAAATCCTGCGGTTCTCGCACCTCTGGCATATAAGTTTTCAGTTGCTCTAAAGGAAGATCAAAAAAAGCCATTCTATCCTATCCTTGAAGTCATGCTTTACAAATTGCGTTCATCAACAAATAATGTACAGACATAAGTATAGACGGTCATCTTTCCCCTGACCATCATTCAGGACGGAGTAAAACCTATGTCTACTGAAGTAAACGAATTACGACAATCTGAACCATATCGACACCTATATAATCCCCCCGCTATAGACGGTGATTACACAGCCAAACATATCATCACTGTTGAACAGTTTGCACACGATGACCTACAAATTATCTTCAATGATGCAAAAACTGTGCGCGAGCGCATTGCTAGCAAAGATCAAGCCATTAGTCGAATATGCAACGGGCGCATCATGGCATCGCTCTTTTATGAAGCCAGTACCCGCACCGATATGTCATTTCA
>DAOTXB010000666.1:0-7650 GCA_034435575.1 Anaerolineae bacterium | reverse complement strand
ATCAACGGGACATTTATCGAAAGCGTGGTTGACGAGACTTGGGACGATGGTCGGGTGACGTTTATGGGTGCCGCGCCGTTCTCGCCCGCAGTTTTCTTCATGGATGATATTCAAATTTGCGGGAATTAGCAGACGCTAATCGAATAAATCGTCAACGGAAATTGTTAAACTCTCAAAGTGAGGGATATTAGTCACAGTTTGCCCGATGGTATAAATTTTTGGCGAATCATTGCTTTCTGCTGTAAACATCTCGACCTGTTCGCCGGGCATAATCAATAGGACGGCGGGTGTGCCTTGCGCGATATAACGCATTGCTTTACGACGTTGTGCCGGGCGCGATTGTGTATCTGAACGAATTTCCAGCGCAAGGAGGGGTGGTTTATCAAAGTACGATTTGTCATCGGCTTTTTCTGCATTAATCGAAATATCAGGGATGAAGTTTTCCTCACCCAGCGCATGAAAACCTTCTGTGTGAACATAGCCAATCGGGTTTTCCTTAAGCCAGATACCGAAGATCATGGCGAGCTTTGCTTGTAAACGGGCATGATAAGGCTTAGGGGACACTTCAACCAGTTCTCCATCTAAAAAGTCAAAACGTTTATATGCATGACGCTCGATATAATCAAATACGTCATCAACAGTTTGGAATCCGATAGTGAGCATCGCATATCCTCAATCATCCATCATTGCTTGTTTATCAAGTATAACATGCTGTAGCCATCGCTGATTGCCGAATTGTATGTTAAAGGTTGGTTGCTGATCCCGCGTTACATCTGCTGGATTTTATATGATCGCAAGCATGAATTACACTAGACACTCAATGCCTATCTCAAGCAAGAGATATAACGCACTCACCGCAACCACTCAGCCCCATTTAACGATTGTGTAAGTTTCAGGCGCTATCATCACGGGTAACATCCTAAAACAAGCAAATTTCAGGAGATGCAATGAAAAAATTTAGCATACTTGTGCTGATTCTTAGCGTAATGCTCGGTGGTGCATTGATGCTCACCGCACAGGATGATGCGGACAATGGTGAAGAAGAACTAGCGGTACTCAATGAGCGCGGTGTCAGCGTGTTCCCGCTGGAAGTTGTGACAGAAACCGAAGCCCAATTGCTCGACCTTGAGAGTGATTCCGCCCGTGTAAACTTCGTCGGCACTATTCCCTTAGCCTGCACCCTCGTTTATGGCACATCAACCGATTTCGGTTTCGCGTCGGTGGATGCGAACATGAACGGCGCGACCATTATCGAACACAACCCGCTCATGCTCGAACTTGAGCCGGACACCGAATATTTCTATCGTCTGCAAGGGTCAGATGTAAACGGCAATTTTTACACCAGCGAAGTGATGAGTTTCCGTACCCCGCCACAAAGCGATGAATTACCGGAAAATTTACTCGCGCCGGAACGTGGCACAGATGTACTTGGTGTGAGCAGTAACTTCGGAGGAGCAGAAAATGATGAACGTTGGGGCGTGTTAAACGCGTTTGATGATAACCTCAACACTGCCTGGGCAAGTAATGGCGATGGTGATGATGCGTGGTTTGAAGTTGACCTCAACGGGCGCTATCAGGTGAACAGTATCGAGGTGCAATCACGCCTGATGAGCGATGGGACTTCTCAAGTGCTTGCGTTCACACTGACCACCGAAGACGGCACGGTATACGGTCCATATGATCTGCCAGAGGAACGCGATGTGATGGTGTTTGATGTTGATTTCGAGGCGGAGACTCTGCGCTTTGATGTGGTAGATAGCACGGGCGGGAACACTGGCTTAGATGATATTGCGGTGTTCGGCACGGCTGTGGAGTAGGTTCGTTTTTTCGCTTTTTCATGCGACAAGAATGTTGTCTATTATCTGTGTAGGGGCGCGAAGAATCGCGCCCGTTATGACAATAGTGAATGTCCCATCACCCCATCGGCATGTGATGTTTGGCGGCGTAGCGTCCTGTCACATGGTGCGATAGTTGACGTTCAATATCGGTGAGCAAGCTACTGGCACCAAAGCGAAATAGTGTATTGTTCAGCCAGTCATCGCCGAGTTCTTCCTTGATAAGGATTAGCCAGCCTAGCGCGTCCTTTGCGGTGCGGATGCCTCCTGCGGGCTTGAAGCCAACTTTATACCCTGTGCGTGTGTGATATTCGCGGATAGCGCGAACCATCACTAAGCCGACTTGAAGCGTCGCATTGACCGATTCCTTGCCCGTTGATGTTTTGATGAAGTCTGCACCCGCCATCATACACACCTTACTCGCCATGCTCACATGCCGGAGTGTGCCCAGTTCACCTGTCGCTAAAATTGTCTTGAGATGTGCCTCTCCACAAGCGTCGCGCATCTCTTTCACTTCATCATAGAGTGCCTGCCAATTGCCTGTGAGTACGTGTTCACGCGAGATCACAATATCAATTTCGCCTGCCCCCGCCTTTACAGAATCGCGGATTTCGGCGATTCGTTTATCGTAAGGGCTTAATCCAGCTGGAAAACCCGTAGACACTGCCGCAACAGGGATCTCTGTGCCTTTGAGCGCGTCTAATGCATCCGGTATACGGCTGTGATACACGCAGACCGCACCCACTGTTAGCCCTAAATCTTCTATGCCAAGGGCTTCGACCAAATCTTGCCGGAGTGGATTGCGTGCTTTGGCACATAATCGGCGTACATTGCCAGCCGTGTCATCACCGGCGAGTGTGGTCAGGTCGATGCAGGTGATTGCACGGAGCAACCATGCCGCCTGCCAGTCTTTCTTCACGGAACGGCGCGTGGTTAATGTCGCTGTACGACGCTCTACCGCGCTCAAATTGACCCGTGTGTCTTGCACCCATCCCATATCGAGGGTGGTGCCGGGGTTGCGTTCAAAGTCGTGTTTTGTCATAAGTGCATTTCTTTAATTTATTGTCACTGATGCACTCTAGTATATCCAATGCTATGGGTAAGTTGAAATAGAAAATTATGGTTGAACGTCACATAATGGTCTGTAAATGGCGTTTTTTACTGTGGTATTTCGGAAAGAGAATGCATGTTTGAAAATTTGTAATGCGTTTGTATAACAGAATAAATTAATTATTCTTTGCTAAAAGGTGCTGTGGCATGAAATATGTAAAAAATTGCGTGAAGTTTACAGAATCCCATGAAATTTCTGTTAAGATGGTTGTAATAGTAAAGAAATAATGAATAATTATGATTTAATCATTGTGTAAAGATTTATGTCTCATCCTGATTGTTTGTCATTTTCAGATTAGTGATTACATTGATCGTTCATGATGTTTTTAGCGATAAATTTTTATCAGTCCAAGTACCAATAGGTGCCACATGCCCGCCCAAACATTTAGCTTTTCTAGCTCAAATTCACCGTCCCAAATGCGCCGTTGCCAACATTGCGGTCATCTAAATCGCCGTAGTTTGCTTGCATGTGAACAATGCGAAAAATCGCTGACGGGCAGTGAGTGGGTTACGGAAGATCGGTCTGACTTAAGCAATTTGCGCGAATTAGCGTTAAATCGCCATGATGATATTTCCAGACGAGAAGCCGTTGATAAGCCCGCGCCAAAGCCCAAAATCAAAAAACCAGGGCAGACATCAACCCCTGCAATCTTTGTGGATGCAACCGGTAAGCAGATCAAACTCAGTGAGATTAATCTGAGCGAGACCCATCGTGTGCATATGTCCGCCGACTTGCGGGATGAGGTGAAACAAGGAACGCGCATCGGCACTGCTGTTTTTGATGAGGATATGAAGCTCTGCCTGACTATTGGCGATGGTGAGTCCCCACCGTTATTGATGCGTATGGCACAACGCACGCCGATAAAAGTTGGACGAGAAGATCCTAATGCTACACAAAGACCTGATGTTGATCTGGTGCCATATGGTGGTTACCAGATGGGTATCAGTCGTCAACATGCTGAGGTTGAACTTGTAGGTAAGCGCGCGTTTATCCGTGATCTTGGTAGTAGCAACGGCACATTCTTGAACGGTGTACAGGTTGACCCGCATGAAACACATCAGTTACGCGATGGCGATGTTGTATTACTCGGACGCATGCGGCTGGAAGTGACCTATCGGCGGTGATGATTTAGGCGACTGCATGATTTTATGAGCAGAGGCGAACACTACCGTTCGCCTTTTTTATTGCCGGTAAATAGGCACTCACCCGTCAAAAATGTTTGCATTGTAGAAAATTAGAACAAAGTCTTAAATGTGCTATAGTTTTTTAAAGTTTCTTATTGAAATTTCCATTGACTCACACTGTTTTTTGTCGTATATTATACATACGTTCTATAGAACAAAATTTCTTTAATCGTGTAAGGAGATACAACACATGGCTCATGCAATTGATTGGTTTGATATTCCCGCAACTGACTTTGAACGCGCTCGTAAATTTTATGAGGCAATTCTTGATAAAGAACTCACACCAATGGAAGGCATGGATGAATATGCCTTTTTGCCTGCCCGTCAAGGTGAAGTTGGTGGCGGTCTTGGCACGGTAGATGGTCTCACCCCCGGTCAAACAGGCACGCTGGTTTACCTCAATGGTGGGGATGACCTCAATACTGTGCTGAACCGTATCGAAGGTGCCGGTGGCAAGGTGACGATGCCTAAGACCAGCATTGGTCCGAACGGATTTGTTGCACGTTTTGAAGACACCGAGGGTAATCTGGTCGGTCTGCACTCCATGGGTTAATGCCCGCCTGCTTTTATAGTACCATTCCCTTTACGCAACACCGTATACACAATTCCCATCCAAATGGTGTGTACGGTGTTTTTGATTCGCTGAGTTTGTTAAACTGGCTATGTTTTTACACGGTTATTATGGAGAAATTTTATGAAAACGATTGGTTTAATTGGCGGTATGAGCTGGGAATCCTCGTTGGAATATTATCGGCTTATCAATGAAGGGGTGAAGGCACGTCTGGGTGGGTTACATTCCGCGGATTGCCTGATGTACTCGTTCGATTTTGCGGAGATCGAAGCACTCCAGATGTTGGATGATTGGGACACAGCCACCACCCGTATGATTGAAGCCGCCCGACGTTTAGAAAAAGGTGGGGCAAATTGTATTGTGATCTGCACCAATACGATGCACAAAATGGCGGAGGATGTGCAAAATGCGATTGATCTACCGCTTATCCACATTGCAGACCCAACTGCACAGGCGATCAAAGACGCGGGTATAAAGACAATCGGCTTGCTCGGTACCAAATTCACCATGCTAGAAGATTTCTACAAGGGGCGTTTGATCAACACCCATCATCTGTCTGTCTGTGTGCCAGATGACGGAGGTGTGAAGACAGTCAACCAGATCATTTATGATGAACTGGTACTCGGCGAGATCAACGCTGAGTCACGAAGCGCATATGTTGATATAATTGGCACTTTGCAAAATCAAGGTGCGGAAGGGGTTATTCTGGGCTGTACAGAAATCGGTCTGCTGATTAAACCCGAGCATAGTTCGATCCCTACTTTTGACACAACGGTGCTCCACGCCAAAGCGGCAGTTGACTTTGCACTTGGATGAGATTTATTAAGCAGAAAATAAAAGTTCAGTAAGGATAATCGGCATGCTATTGAGGCGCTTTTAGCATCCGGGGTGGGTTATACCATACTGCCCCGTGCGAACTCACGGATTTGTTCTGGGCGCACAGGTTTAGTGACGAAATGTACCGGAAAAATTTCTTTGGCTTCATGTTCAAAGCGTGGATTTGCAGAGACAACGACAATATTGACTTTTTTCAGGCGTGGTTGAGAGGCAATATACGCTAAAACCTCTAAGCCGTTGACATGGGGTAAGAGAATATCGAGGATGACCAAGTCAGGCACATGCTGTTCGAGGTGATCTATAGCAACTGCGCCATCTTCAGCTTCGATCAAGTCTACGCCGATGGGTTCCAACACCCGTTTGTAAATAAAGCGCAATCCATCGTCGTCCTCGACGACCATTACCAATGGACCCATCTATAATTGCCCTTAACAATATTATGGTACATTGTCCACACTTTTTATGCTGTGAATGTGAAGTAGCGTGCTTATCTGTACCATAATTCGTAAACATAATGCCCTATTGTAGGGGAAAAATAGAAAAGAGACAACATATGCCTGAAAACACTCCCTGGACAAACCATTTTCCGGATTCCGTGTTGCATGTGCCCCGATTTGGGATCATCACCGATGTTGACGGCACCATTAGTCCGATTGTTAATGAACCGGACGCGGCACAGGTAACATCGCGTAATCGTGAACAGCTTATAGCGCTTAAAGGGCAAGTTGCGCTGGTCGCGGTTGTCAGTGGGCGGAGTGCAACCGATGTGCATGAACGTGTCGGGATTCCTGAATTGGTCTATGTGGGTAATCATGGATTGGAACGTTGGACAGATGACGGCATTGATGTGCCCGAGGTCGTCCAGCAATATCGCCAACAGATGGAAGCAGTCCGCGATGCGCTCAAAGCGCGTAAGCTAGATGGCATGTTGATTGAAGACAAAGTCGCCACACTGTCTATCCATTATCGCAATACCGAAAAGCCAGAAGCGGCGGCGGCGATCTTCCGTCCGATTGTTGAAGCGGTTGCCAGTAAACATGGATTGGCAATGTACGAAGGACGCATGATCTTTGAGGTTCGCCCACCGTTAGAAATCAACAAAGGCACGGCATTCCGCGCCCTTGTCGACGATTATCAACTGGATACCGCATTATATCTTGGCGATGACGTGACTGATGTTGACGCGCTCAAGATGGCGTGTAAATTGCGCCAGAATGGTGTGACCAACGGCATCGCTATTGGTGTAGAATCCGCAACAGACACACCCGATTCTGTGCGTCATGCCTCTGACTTTTTGCTCGATGGTGTTTCTGGTGTGGAATCCTTCTTGGTCTGGCTTTCCAACGCTTTGAGCGCATCATCCAACTGATTGTTAAACCACGCCTTGACTCCAGCACCCTGCACTTGCTCACGGAGCGCCGTCGCCATGCGTTCGCGGTCATCCATCGGCATCGTCAGAGCATGGTTCATCGCATCGGCAGTGCGGTGTATGTCGAATGGTGAGACAACGATAGAATGCTCGCCTAATTCATAGAACGCACCCGCATGTTCGGATAGGATAACGACTCCGTTGCGCTGGTTTACAAGTGCGCCTTCTTTCGCGACGAGGTTCATGCCATCGGTGATGGGGTTGACCAGCAGGATGTCATAAATTTGGAAGGCGGCAATCGCGCGTTGATAGTTATTGCCCAGAATCATGCGGATTGGCTCCCAGAGCGCGTCGCTATATTTCGCGTTAATCAGCCCAACCTCAGCTGTGATTTCTTGCAGGTAGGTGTAATATTCACGAACATCCAGACGCGATGGCACCAGTAACGCTAACATTTGCACCTTGCCACGATGCTCAGGATAACGTTCCAAAAATTCACGGAATGCCTGAAAACCGCGCAGAATGTTCTTACTCGGTTCAATACGATCCACCCGCAAAATAACTTTGCGATCCCCTACGATGTTAATCAAGCGGGACTTCAACAGCTCAACCTCGGTTTGTGTCGCTAATGTTTCGACCTTTTCGATGTCAATCGAAATGGGATAGGCGATTGCCTTCACCTTGCGCCCGTCGTACTCAATGGAATCCCGACTGCCATAAGAGTGTGCATCCGGCAGGTAAAA
>DAOTXB010000665.1:0-1969 GCA_034435575.1 Anaerolineae bacterium | reverse complement strand
ACAATGATGTGCATCTCAATGAGGTATCTCAGAATGCTATTCTTGATGTTTGGGACTTTGTACATGGCTTCTGTAGTCCACACATGAAGATAGATTAGGCCATAGCTATGGAACAGCAATCACCGTTAACAAAGTGGCTGATTTTGCTTTCATTCTTCCTCTTCTTATTCCCTATCGGACTCTCGACATTCTTCCTCGTTGATGCACTCGGGCATATTGAGACGTACCGATTGTTGTTTACCATTGTACTTGTTGGGCTAGCTGTGATCTGGTCTATGGTAATATTGGCTGGTATTTTATGGTGGCGGAATAAGACGATTTTGTTTCTTGGCATTGCCACACCAATGATCGGGTTTATCGGCAGTAATGAGTGGGGATTATTCTTGTTCGGCTTGGGCTTTATCGCTTATACACTTGTTTTGGCGGTACAAAAACGGCGCGACGGCATTAGAAAGGTTTCGCACGCATTAATTCTACTGATGTTAGCGGCAACAGCCTGTTTGTTTGGTACTTTAATCTTAGGGTTTCATATTGTCTCATACCACCCTGTTGCTAGCGCACAGATTGAAGACCAATCCTATCATGTGTTGACAATTGGTGAAAATATGCATAAAGCAACAGGTGTCGAAATATGGATTTGTAACCGCAATGGTATAAATTGCGGATTACACCATACTCTCGATATAGACTTGTTCCGATTTTCACTCCTCTTTGATCTCATCACGATAGATATTGTAACCATAGATGATCAAAAAATTCTCAGGATTGATGGTAATTATGGTGAAATTTATACCGGGGTGATTGAGTAATTTCGCACTACGATGAAAAATCACTGTGAATAGTACAACAACGATAAAACCGCCATACCGATCTCCTCTCGAATGTGTATGGGATATAATGACCTGTATTCGGGTAAACTATGAGGGGACAGAACATGAGCTACCGAACAAAAACCGTGCTTGTAACCGGGGCTAACTCAGGGCTTGGCTTTGAAGCGGCGACGCAACTTGCCGAAGCCAATTATGGGCGTGTGATTCTGGCGTGCCGGACGCTCGAAAAAGCTGAGGGGGCAAAGCGTGCCCTCGTGGAGCGTGTTGGTGTAGACCCGTTTGAAACCCTAGAGATTGATGTCTCTAGCATCGCATCCACCCGAAGCGCGTGTGACGTGTTGGTAGAGCGTGGCAATCAAATTGGCGCTTTGTTGCTGAACGCAGGTATGGTTTCCGGTGACACGATGACAAAGAGTATGGATGGAATCGAAATGTCATTTGCATCGTCCATCATCGGGCATCATCTCATGACCATGCGTTTGCTGGAAGCGAACATGCTCTCAGACGGTGCGCGAATTGTCATCGCCGGATCAGAAGCGGCGCGCTATGACCTTCCGGCAATGACAGGATTCACGCCGTACAATTTCATCATTGGGCTTCCAGTAGAGTTTGGCAACAATCTGCATGAGGCGTTCATTGCGTTCGCAAAAGCGGAAAAACCAGAACTCTTTAGCGGTACACGGTATTATGCCGCGACCAAAGTCGTCACATCATGGTGGTCTGCTATTATGGCGCAAAAATATGGTGAACGCATTTCGGTGTTCACGGTGTCGCCCGGCTCGAACCTGAGCACCAACGCCGGGCGACACGCGACTGGTATCCAGAAATTCCTCTTTACTAAGGTTATGCCCCTCATTGGACGATTTCTTGGTATGGATCAACCCATAGCGCTTGGTGCCAAACGTTATCTTGATGTTTTACATGGGGTCAACGGTACTTACGTTAACGGTAAATCTTATATGTCCAAGCCGAAGAAGCTCATTGGTGCTATGGAAGAGATGAAAAACGCGCATTTTTTGGATGTTGAACACCAGACGGTGACTCTTGACGTTTTAAATGAGCTTACAGGAATTAGCGCGTAATTATTTTTGATTAGATGTGTCCGTGTTATCAACAGCGTAACTTCTATGTATAATGCG
>DAOTXB010000664.1:0-7643 GCA_034435575.1 Anaerolineae bacterium | reverse complement strand
AGGGTTCTCTTGCGCGAGAATGGCAGAAAGTTGTTCAAACGCCGCCTTGCTAGCGCCATACCCGCCCCAACCAGCATAGGCTTCGACACCGGCATCACTGCTAATATTGAGTATGGTCGCGCCACTAGATAGGCTATCGCGCATCGCTTGGATCACCCCTAATTGGGCAATAACATTGGTGCGAAAGACTTTTTCCAGTGCATCTAGCGGGTAATCGAGCAAGTTGGGTTGTGGACTCGGTCCGAGCGCGCCAGCATTGTTGACGAGCAGGTTTAAACCGCCACAGGTGCGGACAGCATCGGCGAGTTGTTCGCGGGTTGCTTTGAAGTCGATGCTACCGGCGATGGCGGTAACGGTGGTGTGTTCTGCTAGTTCCCGTCGTGCCGTTTCCAGTGCATCCTCGCCCCGTGCATTAATAACCAGAGTCCACTTATCGCGTGCCAGTTGTCTGGCGAGTGCTAAACCAAGCCCACGAGAGGCTCCGGTGATGAGTGCTATACGAGTCATAATTGTTATCTCCGTGTATTAGAGGATCATTGTTTACGTTATGACCTCAGTGTACGGTAAATGACACATGACTTCTTCGTTCGTAGGTGTGGCTTCATGCCTGTACGGAGGTACAGGTTTGTGATGTTTGCGTCGTAGCAGACCTTAGTAGAACAGCGAAATCAGGTAGGATTACGATACGATATTATGTTGCCTCTTGACCCTCCTCTACGGGGAGTGTTGATAATAGGTAAGTGAGAAAGGGCGAGATTGATGTTGACCATAGGACAGTTCGCACAGATCGGGCAGGTGACGATCAAATTACTCCGATATTATGACCGCATCGGATTGCTTAAACCTGTGTCCATTAATGAAGAAACGGGCTACCGCTATTATGTGATTGAGCAATTAGGGGTTATCAACCGTATTATGGCGCTGAAAAACCTCGGCTTATCGCTCAAAGAAATCAGTAATTTGATGCAAGATGATGTCAGTCTAGCTGAGATGCGCGGGATGCTCAAGCTCAAACAAGCCGAACTCCGTCAACATATCGAGCAAACGCAATTGCAGTTGAACGAGGTCGAAACACGCTTATCGCTTTTGGAGGGCGACCCCGCATACGTTGAGGTAGATGTCGCTTTCAAATCTATTGCCCCACAAAATGTGCTGTCAGTACGGGTGCCAATTCAGGATGGCGATGATATTGATCCGTTGTTTGAACGTCTGAAAGCATCGATTCGTAAAACTAAGGTGCAAGTCGGCACGCCAATCGGCATTTATCATCCCTATCCTAATCCGTTATGTGCTTCTCAACCATTATTAACCCGTGTTGATGGTTCGACGGTGCATTTTCATGAATTACCCGGCGAGGGACTGGCAGACATTGAAGCGGCTTATACCCTGCATGATGAACCGCCAACCTCAACATTAACGTTGTCCTCCGGTCATCGCATCAATGCGCGTCAACTCCCCAAAATTGACCTTGCGGCGACCATCGTTTTCAACGGTTCGTTTCGTGAGCGCGGGCACGTTTATCATGCCTTTGCCCAACAAGCTGAACAGGGCGGTTATCGTCTAAATGGCGCGATTCGTGAAGTGTATTTGCGGGTGGTCAACGGCAACCCCTATGATCCAGAAAACATGGTAGAGATTCAATTTCCTATAGAAAGGATGTAACATTGTGAAGTCTTGGCTAAAACTTATCATTATTGTTATTTTGAGCAGTGCGCTATATATCAACCTCACCGCACAGGACAATACGATCACGGATGACCAATGGCGCGAAGATGTCGAAGCATTAGTCACGAGCATTATCCGTGTGCATCCTAACCCATTCCGTGATATTAGCGAAGAGACGTTTAATGCCAATGCGAATGCACTGCTAGAAGCCATCCCTGATATGAGCGATAACGAGATTTTTGTCGGGCTAATGCGGATCGTTGCCAGCATACAGGATGGACACAGTGGTATCTATGCCGCCATGCAAAGTGATTTTACGCTCCATTATTATCCATTACGGTTTTATGCATTTGCTGACGGTATTTATGTGGTTGATGCCAGCGAGGACTACGCAGAGTATATCGGTGCCCGTCTAATCAGTATTGATGATACCAGTGCTGATGATGCGTTTGAGATATTGCGCCTATCCGCCACAGCAGACAACCCATACACACAAATCGTCACTACCTCTATTCAAATTAACGTGCCAGAAATTTTACAGGGTGCGGGTATCATGGACGGTGATGACCCTGATTATCTGTTAGAAATGCCGGATGGTGAGCGTCAAACGTTGAACCCGACAGCGGTTGATCTGGACACATTCAACACCCTGTTGCCGGGCTTTTTACCGCCTCAAACTGGCGATGATATGCTTTTCCTGAGCAACACAAACGAAGCCTTCTGGCATAGGCTATTCGAAGAACAGCGCACCTTTTATTTGGTTTACAATATGGTGCGTAGCATCAGTAACTCCGGTTTGAGGATGCGCGGTGTGGTCGAAGAGATCGAAACACTCGTGGCAGAGGATGCGATTGATCGTGTGATTATTGACTTGAGGAATAATCCAGGCGGGAATGAATCTCACTCCCAACCATTGAGCCATTATTTGAGTAATGAACCCTTCTTTCAAGAAGACGGGCGTTTGCTTATCCTGACCGGTCCGCGAACATTTTCTGCGGCTGTGGTTTTTTCATTGCGCGTAGAGGCAGAAACACCCGTTGCCTTTATCGGTGAACCTACCGGTGGTCGTCCATTAATGTTTGAGAATAACAGTCAGGGGGCATTAGAACATTCGCTCATCCGCTACCGTATTTCGACACGGGCACGCTTCGATGTCCCTGAGGATGACACACGCCTCGCCATTGAACCCGCAGTGCCGGTACCGTGGCTTGCATCAGATTACTTTGCAGGTGTAGACGCGACGCTAACAACCGCGCTCGAATACTAAATTTATAAGTGTAGCAGGAAGGGTATCAGCTAATGTATCTAGATGCCCTTCCTGAAAATGTAATCGCTAAAAATCTGCCACACTGCCAAAATCTGCAAGTTGCACCGTCACATAACTCCACATCGGCTCAGAAATTTCGCCTGCGTCAGCATAAAGCAAGCGAACATTGTTCCCGCCACGATCCATAATATACAGGTCAGTTTCTTCTCCGGCACGGTTCGACACAAAGATAATGTATTTTCCATCCGGTGACCATGCGGGGTCGGTATTCAGGTCAACAGAGTCCATCCAACGATATGAATTCTCTGTGACGGTATCGAACACAAACACATCATCACTAGCATAGGGACCTGATACATGCAGAATGTACCTATCATTGGGCGAATAGCTCACCCTGCTATCCCAATCGGGCGTGTCTAATACCTGCTCAGAAATGCCCGTGCTGATGTCTGTTACATGGATATTAGAGAACCGTGTGATGTCTGATTCCGCAGTAAAACGAGAGATGTTTGACTCATTGGCGATAGAAACAAGCGCGTTACCATCCCCGCGCCATCCCGGCACATAATGATTTATCGTGCCTGTGGTAATTTGTGTGCTCTGTTGTGTGGCAAGGTCATACACAAATAGTTGATAAACTTCACGCTCATCATGGGCATAATACGCGATTTGACTGCCATCCGGTGACCATGTGCCCGCGTAACTATCACCCGGAATATCAAGCTGAGTGAGTTCACCTGTGGCAAGGTCAAGAATAAACAGTACAAAGCGATCAAAGCGGTCTACGCGCTCAGATTCAAATACGATTTGTGTGCCATCTGGCGAAATCTCCGCGTAACGGTCAATCCCAGGATAAAACGTTACACGCGTTTCTTCTAGTGTGTCTAGGTTGAGCAAGTAAACATCGGTGTTGCCATTACGAGCAGAATGATACACGATAAATTCGGTTGGATTCTCATCACCGTCTTGCAACGCGTCCGGTAACGCACTCACTCCCGTTATCGGGATCAACATAATGGCGATCAGCAGTATCCAGCGTAAGCTCAAGAGTTTTTGCATTATTTACTCCTCCACAGGATCAAAATTGCTGAGTGGCACCCGTAAAATCCCCCATGATGGGGCACGGTTATCATACCTGTCGGTCAGTTGTTGGTGGTTTGTCCCATCACGCGTCATGATGAATAGATCATACGCGCCATCATCGTTTTCATCGCCAGCAAACGCGATTTGCTTGCTATCCGGCGACCATGTCGGGTCAATCTCGTCCATCGTCGCGTCGGTAATCTGGAAGATTTCGCCAGTGTTCATATAAACCACATACAGATCATCAGCGCCAATGGCTCCGGTAGTATACAGCACATAACGCCCGTCTGGTGACCAATCAGGGTCAGTTTCCCACCCATCGCCCACGACCAACGGAGCACTCATATCTCCAGTTGCCTGTGTGATGGTGATAATATCCCCGCCAGCAGTCACGACAATCTCCTCACCATCGGCTGACCAATGCGGAAGATAATTATTTGTGTTGCTATCGGTCACTAACCGCACATCACCTGTCGTCATATCACGCACCGCGATTTGTGCCACGTTTGCGCTTGCGTCGGTATAGGCTAACTGAGAACCGTCCGGCGACCATTGTGGATAATAATGATTACCATTTTCGGTCAATTGAGTCATATCCATTGTGGCGAGATCAAGCACATAAATCTGCCAGCCACCATTACGGTTCGATTGAAACGCAACCTGTGTGCCATCCGGTGATAATGATGGAAATGAATTGCTATGTATGTCGTCGGTTAGGCGATATTGTGTCAGTGTGGTCAGGTCTAACAGGTAAATGTCGCTATATCCTGTCCCAACAGAGTAAAAGACGATGACCGGAATCCCGTCGTCATCCTGCGCCCGTGCCATCAACGGAATGGACAGTATCAATAGCACCCCTAATATGATAATGAGGCGTTTTTTCAGCATTTCGATTTATTCTCCTCATGACGTTGACTTTTGCAGTATCGCACAAACGGGGTGTCATGAGCAAGCACGCGAACACCACGCATAACATACGTTTCTCAATCGACATCAAGGATTTGTTATGTATGGTGTGATGGGTGATTTGGGGTGCGCTCACCTTATTTCTTTGCTGTGAGCATGAACCTGTTATACTATGTGGGGTGATGTCGTTGAATGACATTGCTTACTAGGTAACACACATTGTGCAACTTATCATACAGACCTACGTAATACGTTTAAGTGCCGGTATAGTTTGATATACGGGTTGCTAACCGGAGGAGCAGGACACTTGTCTGATCCAACAATTATCGAATGGGTAAATGCCACAATAGCAGGCGATCAAGATGCCTTCGCAGAACTGGTATATACGTTTCAGGATGCTGTCTTTAACCTGTGCTATCGTATGCTCGGTGAACGCACCGAAGCTGAAGACGCGACACAGGAAGCGTTTTTGCGTGCCTATACCAATTTACACCGTTATGACCAGAATAGGTCGTTCAACACATGGGTATTGAGCATCGCATCGAATCATTGTATTGATCGCATCCGTAAACGCAAATTGCTCTTGCTCTCCATCGACGAGCCATTACCGGCAAATTTGGCACTGGCTAGCGATGACCCGCAACCGGAGCAAGTGGCACAGATGAACGAACGGAGCGCACAGGTTCAAGCGTTGATTAACCAGTTACCGGAAGATTATCGACTCGCCGTTGTCATGCGCTATTGGTACGACTATTCCTATGCAGAAATTGCCGAAGTGCTAGAGACGACTGAAAGTGCCATCAAAAGCCGATTGTTCCGCGCCCGTAAAATGCTTGCCGAAGTTGCGGACGATATGGATGATCCATCAGATTTAGAGGGTGGCTTGCCAAGCCGTCTTATGGAGGGAAATTAAGCCGTGACTGACGATCGTTTACAACAACTCATGCAAGATGCGCTGGACGAAACGTTGTCGCCAGAACAACAACAGGAACTCTCCGAATCACTTGCACAAGATCAGGTGGCGGCAGAAGAATTTCAAGCACAACAGCAAGTTGATGATCTGCTGACCCGCCCGCCGATGGAACGCGCCCCCCAACGCCTTGCCATGACCATCATGGCGCGCATCGGGGAGATGGCAATAGAACAACAACAGCAACGGGGTGAGTTTGACGCGCTGATGCAAGCGTCGTTAACCGTGGCGTTGCAATTAGTGACCGTCGCCACCATGCCTTTGCTCGTAGGGGCAAGCTGGATGCTGGTCAACGCGATGGCAGACGAAGACCTCATGGACGAAGTATTTACACAGATCGTCGGTTTATTGCGTCTGACGCTAGATACGATGAGTGTGATTGTGGAAGAAGCCGAAAAGCTCTCCAAAGAAGACCCGGAAGCCGCGATGGTCATGCTTTCATTGATGCCCGTAACCATGCTGGAATTGGTGAAGAATATCCTTGATGTTGACGAGGAAGACATCGATACCTAAACAACAGCGGTATCATTTTAACGTGTTGATACTTATAAAATCCGAAGCCGGGTCATAATCCGGCTTTTCTCCCGTGATTCATCCTATAAATGCCCCTTATTTTTAAAATTCTTTTAAACGCCAGAAAATAATTCGTGACTATTGTCGGTTGAGTGTGTTATAGCTTGTGGAATTCTGCACAAAAAACCATCACTGTGCATCATCTTAAAGTAACTGTTCAATGGGGTGTGTTTTTCACCTGTTGTTTGTGTGTGTTTAGCGATGATATGAGTAACGATGGTTCAAAATTGATAGAGGGGAAGTTGTATGCGCGTCGCGCTCTTCACAGAAACATTCTTGCCAAAAGTTGACGGTATCGTTACCGTTGTTTGCCTTTTGCTCGATCATCTCGCTAAGCGCGGGGTTGAATCGGTCATTGTAGCGCCCAATTTGGGCGATGTAGAGCGTTATGCTGATACCCGTGTGATCGGCGTGAACGGCATTACACTGCCTTTGTATCCAGAACTCAAGATAGGTCCTCCGACCCTGTCTACCTACAATCAGTTGAAAGACTTTCAGCCAGATGTCGCCCATTTCATCCATCCGGTGATGATCGGGATTCCCGGTATGTTGATGGCGAAACGCATGGGCATTCCTACTGTAGCATCGTTCCATCTTGATCTTGCGCGGATGGCGACTCACTATAACCTGAGCTTGTTGGAGCCGGTGGTGAATAAGTTGACTTCGATTGTGTTCAATCGTGCGGACTATTCGCTAGCGCCCTCTAAGCAGGTGATGCATGAGATGCTGGACATTGGCGTGAACAACGTCGGACTATGGAAGCGTGGTGTCGATGCTGACAGGTTCAACCCCGGGTTCTACAACGAAGACATGCGTTATGAACTGTCTGACGGCGATATTGGCGCACCGCTTCTGCTTTACGTAGGGCGCTTGAGCAATGAGAAACAAATCGACAAGATCCGCCCCTTGATGGATGCTATTCCAGAAGCACGGCTTGCGATTGTGGGCGATGGTCCGGCGCGTGAATCCCTGCAAGCGCTGTTCGCAGGGACGCGTACTAAGTTCATGGGCTACATAACTGGCGAACGGTTATCACAGGCGTATGCGAGTGCGGATGTATTCACGTTCCCATCTGCGCTGGAGACGTTCGGTTTGGTTGTTGTGGAAGCGATGGCG
This sequence comes from Anaerolineae bacterium, assembly GCA_034435575.1. Classification (GTDB taxonomy): domain Bacteria; phylum Chloroflexota; class Anaerolineae; order Aggregatilineales; family Phototrophicaceae; genus JAVJSU01. The sequence goes on along the minus strand of DAOTXB010000664.1, from coordinate 63 downwards.
GCGGGATTACCTGTGGTTGCATCACGCGTGGGTGGCATCCCCGATGTGGTTGAGATCGGGCAA
>DAOTXB010000663.1:0-10603 GCA_034435575.1 Anaerolineae bacterium | reverse complement strand
CCATCTCTGAGCCTCAACGATGGCACAAATACCGTCACTCTGGTTGTGACCGATGACGATGGCGCAACGTCCAACGTGGCAAGCGCGACCATTGTCGTAGCCGCTCCAGTTGTTGATGGCGATGCAGTGACCAGCTTCATACTCATCAATGCAGCGACTGACAGTGATATAGGTACACTATCTAACGGTGGTGTGCTGGACATCGCAACGTTACCATCAGGTATCAATATACGGGCAAATACGGATCCGGCATCAGTCGGAAGTGTCATAATGGTTCTATCCGGCGCTGTAAGCACAACACAGACTGAAAACGCCGCCCCATATGCACTATTCTCGGACAATGCAGGGAATTATGTAAACTGGACACCGGTTGTGGGTAACTATACGTTGACCGCAACGCCATTCTCTAGTACCGGTGGTAATGGTGAAGCTGGCACACCGTTGACGATCAGCTTTGAGATCATCGACTCTGGAAACAATGGCGGTGGTGGGGGTAACAACCCGCCAACCGCACTTATCACCAATGTCAATGCCGCAAGTGGTGAAAGCTATGAAGTCGATTCTGTGGCAGTTGGTACTGAAATCTATATAGATCGTAGCTACGAGTTTTCTACTGTGCCAGGCGCATATGTTGGGCAGGAATTTATTCGTTCTGCAAATGATGACAAAGCGCAATCTGGCAACGGCTTCCTCACCTTTGACTTAACAGCAAGCGCGACAGTGTATATCGCATGGGATGAACGTTTCCCCGCGCCCTCATGGTTGAATAGCTGGACTTTGGTGTCAGGAAATATCGTGACAACTGATTGGCAGAATTCGTTGCTTAACCGTAATGTTTACAGCCAATCGTTCCCGGTAGGGCAGGTTTCCTTACCCGCACCAGACTTCAGTAATGGTGGTACGTTCTATCTGGTTATCGCGATTCCAAATGGTGTAAGCCAGCAGAGTGTGCAACCGGAAAACACGTTTACCCCTCTGACGGTCATTCCACAGACTACGGAGGCTACTGCGCCGGTTAACACTAATCCCAATCCTGTTCGTGACGAGAATGGGGTAATCATCATTCCGCCATCTACGAATAACGGCGCCAATCCTAACCTTGACGGTAGTGAAATCATCACCATACCGTTGCCGAATGGTGGATAAATTCAATAAGCAACTATAAGAAATATCAACGCACCCTCTCGTTTTGAGAAGGTGCGTTTTTTGTTACCGGATTGTCGCCGAGGGTGGCTGATATTTAACACAACATAGCAGACAAAAACGCCGTTAGGTAAACATTTACGTTAGGGTTTGCAAATGTGAATTAAGGATTGCCCAACAGCAAACGCGCTTCCAGTCGAGAACGCAACTTATGTTGTGGTTTGTATGACCTACGTCCTGACAATGTGCCCGATGGATGACTCAATCGTAGCAAAAATCAGGGGGTGAAAGTCAAGACTTTAGAGTATGTAAATAGGCATTTTCAGTAACATGGTCTATGGACACATATAAAACCGTAATTACTCCGTCAATGACGCACGCACATACTACGTGTGCAATACCACGAACCATTGCAGAATCTCTGGTCAAACTAATTCTACGTACTTGCGCTAAATCGCTATTCTCATAAAAAGGAGTTACTCTTTCTGCAACTACGCCATATAAATCGTTCAGTTCTGTTAAACGAGATTCTCTAATAGTGATATTTCTCCATGTTTACCCTTGTCTTATTTCTATGTCGTTCGGGCAAGCGAGTTATGGATAAAAACAGGTGTTTCCTCAAAAGGCTCTGGACTTGATTGATAAACATTAGTGGCAACAAGCAAAGCGGTTGCAATTACTCCCCATAACATCCAGAGTATAGCGAGATACCGAAGAGATATTGCTCTAGCAAAAATCTTTATGCTTACGAATCCTTAGGAATTATGCTGTTCATAAACAGGTGAGAGAAAAACTCTCCCATTGTGATCAAGTTTCAATAGGGATAGATCGTGGCAAATTAAAATAGTGATATAGACTGATATTTCGGAACGTAAGAATATCAGAAATCTGAAGTTGTTTGTAACTGAGCACCTGGATACCATAAAATTCGTATGCTTTTGTTTTATCGTCTATACGATACAAGCCAAATGCGATTTGATTGTTGGCATGGGTGGGCATTAAATGCCATCGTGCATCTGCTGAACCTCGAAATATGGTTTTGGAGACGAGCGCTCGAATCTCATCACGCCCACGATACCAGGACGGAGTGGGTGGCATACTAAATGTCGCATCCTCAGTGAGTAACCTCATTAAGTCACTAACATTCGCGCTTTGCCATGCTTCAACATACTCCTCAAGCCGAGATTGCAGTTCCTCATCTACCGCAATATTGTCTTGCCCATCTGTTAATACTGCCTGATTCTCATCAAGTGTCCGACGTGCCCGATATAATGCACTTTTTACCGCTGATACACTTGTCTCCATGAGTGAGGCGATTTCACGAGCTTTCCACTCAAGAACATCACTTAGCAGTAGCACAGCGCGTTGTCGGGGTGGTAGTAGATGAATCACCGCTATAAACGCTAACGAAATTTGTTCTTTACGCACAAGTACAACATCCAGATTGCTGTCCATATCGCGTGGCAACAATTCATCAGGGTAAGGTTGTAACCAGATTGGATCCGCAACTTCGCTCGGAATCGGAGCATCCACATACGAGACATCTTGGCGTGTGCGAGGAATGACACGTCGTGAGCGTATTTTGAGCGCATCTAGGCAAATATTGGTCGCTATCTTATATAACCATGAACGGAAAGCATCAGGGTTTTTCAGACTATGGATTCGAGTCCATGCCCTTATAAAGGTTTCCTGTACCATTTCTTCGGCTTCTTCAATACTACCCATCATGCGGTAACAATGAATTTGCAATTCATGTCGATAGGGTTCAATCAGTCTACCAAAGGTTTCTGAGTCAATCTCGTGAGGGTTCATAGAAAGCAATGATATGTCGGATAATGATCGTATTTTAGATTATTTCTGCCATGATCGCACCCTTTTGAGCATCTTTGTCGTCATACAAATTGACGGGACTACTAATTAGGAGATATACCTATCTACAATTCAATCTGAAGCAAGTCATATAGCATCCCAATTAATCTATTTAAAAGAGAAAGGATTATCTATGGCAGATGGTAAAGCCCAAAACACTAAATCCCTATTCCGCACTGCTTGTGAAGTAACAGCTAACATACAAGCCACATCCGAAAAAATTTGGTCAATTCTCACCATGGCAGAGGACATACCACGCTGGAATTCAACAATTATCAGTCTTGAAGGCGACATTAGGCTTGGAGAAACTATCTATCTCAAATCAACCGTTGCGCCTGAACGCACCTTCAATCTCAAAGTGACCACACTCCAAACACCGAGCAAAATGGTCTGGGAAGATGGCATGGCTCTCATGTTTAAGGGTGTGCGTACCTATACGCTTATGCCACAGCGCAATGGTACGACTGATTTTCATATGATTGAAGTCATTAGCGGATTGATGTTACCCATAATTGGTGGCTCATTGCCCGATTTCCGCCCGACATTTGAGCAATTTGCTGCTGATTTAAAGCAGATAGCTGAGAATAGTTAATCATAAAAAGGAGAATGAATCATGGTACGAGGCACTGGCACGAAACATGATCCCTGGGTACTAAAAACCCCCTCTGGACGCTCAGAATATACACTCCACAAAGACGAACAGCATGATCCGTCGGTGTTGGTCTGTCAAGTAGGGAAGACAAAGTTGCTCTATGATTTACGGTGCATTGATGATTTGCACACTATGCTTAAGGCGCATGGCGACTGGATGGCGTTGGGTAATGCCGATGAGCAAAAACCTACTAAAGAGGGTACTGTTGAAGCATGGGCACGCTCTGAAGATAATCCAATCGGCGGTTGGTACGGATTAAAGAAAGGTTTACGCGGGCGTTTCGGTAATTACATTCCGCCTTTGATGGAAGCACTTGGACTTGCCGAAGTCGAGCATAAGAGTCGAGGTAATCGGATGCGTGCTTTGTAAAGAGCAGTCTAGAGTTAAGTATGTGGTCTAAAGTAGTTAAAAAGTGAGTTTAACTCACGACCTGATAGATTATAAGCTGACTGACGAAGAATCAGAACAAATACAAAAGGGAATGCATCACGCCCCTAAAGCAGAAGTGCGCCAACCGGCAACAGCGATCTACTTGTTACACTCAGGGCAGTCGCCAGAAGAAGTCAGCCAGATTTCGGCAGTCAGTTTAGGGAGTATCTACAATTGGCATAAACGTTGGCGGACAAAGGGTTTACAGGGATTGGAAAACAAAGCCAAGAGTGGTTGTCTCCCAAATGTTGATCACGTGGACAGCCGCAGACGTCAAAGCTAAGATTGATGCTTGGCAGCAGAGCATACCAACGCAAGTGATTGAAGCCTCATCCACAGGTTCGCCGATGAGCGGCAACGCCGTGAGCGGGTTTTGGTAATTAACTCATAATTCTAAAGTCATAGCTTCTGCGTTATTCACAATTTGTCGATACGCATAAGTGGCAATAACCGTGTCTTGCATCCCAGTACCCGTTAAATCACAAATGGTAATATCGTCATCGTGCTTACGCCCTGTTTGTTGCCCTGAAGTCATCTCACCTAATTCGAAAATAGTTGTAGCCTCGTTCAAAACACCTGCGGAATACGCATGATGGAGTTCGCCCAATCGCAAGCATTGTGCTTTGCTATCGCAGACTATTTGTGTTGCTTTGGAGAAAACCGCAGAATCTAACTCTTTCTTATGTTCGGCATCCGATCCCATCGCCGTGATATGTAATCCAGCGTGTAACCAATCTGCCTGAATTAAGGGTTTCCGCGATGGTGTTGTGGTAACAACAATATCACTTTGCCGAACAACCTCTTCGATACTGTTAACTCTGATAACATCAACAGCTAGTTCAGCATACATATCATCAACATATTGCTTCAATCTGGCGTCGGAACGCCCGAATACAAGCACTTGATCAAAGTCTCGAACATGACGAAGTGCCCTTAGTTGAAAGCGAGCTTGTGCCCCAGTGCCGATGATCCCAATGGTTCGAGTAGATTTTCGGGCAAGATATTTTGCCGCAATTGCGCCAGCCACGCCGGTACGCACATCAGTCAGGTAACCATTGTCAAGAAGCACAGCTTTTACAAATCCTGTTTCTGCACTCAGTAGTACCATCATGCCACTTGTGCTGGGTAACCCCAAGATATGATTGTTGAAAAAACCTGGCGAGATCTTAATTGCGAATCCCTCGGTTTCAGGAATATATGCAGTCTTAACATCAACCTCAGCGTTGTTTTCCGGTATATCAAGGCGCATGATGGGCGGCATTGTCACACGTCCCGCTGACAACGCACTGAATCCATTCTCAATCGCTTGAATAAGCGCATCATTAATCGAAATGTGTTCACGCAGAATTTGTTCGGTTGCGATTAGTGTGTTCATCATTCACCCTCTATATTGTTCGCCAATACGTAATGCGGTTGTCGTGTCCACATTACCGCCACTGATTATCAGCGCGAGCTGTTTGCCTGTTTTGATTCGACCTGATAGCAACGCCGCAATTGGAACGGCACCGGCACCTTCAACAATTATATGATGGTTGTGAAGCATCAACGCCATTGCCCGTTCAATATCGGTTTCAGATACGAGAACAACATCGTCAACATATTGTTTAACCAATTGATATGTATAACGATTTTCGAGACCAATACCGCCGTTTAAGCTATCCGCGAGGGTGTCTGCTTCTGGAATTTGAATAGGCTTCCCTGCTTGCAAACTCTGATACATCACACAACCCTCTTTCATTGAAACACCAATGACCTGGATTTTAGAATTGGCATATTTTAATGCGATGGCAATACCTGAAATCAACCCGCCACCTGATAGCGGAACAATGACAGTGTCGATTTCAGGGTAATCATTTAGTAGTTCAATCCCGATTGTTCCTTGCCCTGTGATAACATGAAGATCGTCAAATGGGTGAATAAGCGTCAGTTGTCGGCTAACCATCAACTCACGTGCACGGACTTCGGCATCATCCTGACTTTGTCCATGAACTACCAATTTCGCGCCACTTTGTTTTAAGGCTTCAATCTTATTAGGTGGTACACGTTCAGACACACAAATAGTCGCATCAATGCCAAGTGATTTGGCAACATATGCGACAGCACGTCCATGATTGCCTGTAGACACAGTAACCACGCCACGCGCTTTTTCCTCTGCGGTCATGTTTAGTATACGATTCGCCGCGCCACGCACTTTAAATGCACCTGTTGGTTGGAGTGTCTCTAATTTCAACCGCACCTCCCCGTCGATCATACCCGAAAGTGACAGGGACTTAATCAACGGCGTATGCTGGACAAGTGCGCGAATCCTTGCGTGCGCCTTAAATATGTCCTGCTGGGTTATTTCGGGTTTAGTCATCAGGTTTTTAGTGTTGTAAAATCGCGCTCAAGAATTGTTGAGTACGTTCGTGTTTTGGATTATCAAATAACTGATTGGGTTCCGCTTGTTCGATAATTTTTCCCTTATCAAAAAACAGCACGCGATCGCCAACTTCCCGCGCAAAGCCCATTTCATGAGTTACTATGAGCATCGCCATTTCAAACTCAGTCGCTAACTGACGCATCACATTCAGGACTTCGCCAACTAGTTCCGGGTCGAGTGCTGATGTGACCTCATCGAACAGCATTACTTGAGGACGCATTGCTAACGCACGAGCAATTGCTACACGTTGTTTTTGACCACCTGATAACTGCGCCGGAAACGAGCCAAGCTTGCTACTCAATCCGACCATTGCTAAAAGTTCTTCAGCGGTTGCTTCAGCTTGTTGCCTCGATTGACCGAGTACATGGATCGGTGCTTCGGTCACATTGCGTAAGACATTCATGTGTGGGAAAAGATAAAAATGTTGGAACACCATACCAATATCACCACGCACTTTACGTAAATGAGCTTCGTTAGCAGGACGAAGATCTCCATTGACCTCGCGATGCCATAGATATTGCCCATTGACGATAATATGACCGGAGTCTGGCTGTTCTAGGGTCATTAATGTACGCAAGATGGTTGTTTTACCGGAACCACTGGGACCGATAATGACAATGTTTTCATTTGGAGCAACCCTCAAGTTGAGGTCGTCCATCACAACCACATGACCAAATGCTTTACTCACATTTTTAAACTGAACAATATCGCTAGTCTTAAAATCAACATCATTAACCTGCGCGTCCAAAGCGTGTCTCCAATCGCTGAATAAATAGTGATGAGGGATAACTGACGGCAAAGTAAAGTATGCCAGCAAGCGTTATGGGTTCGATAAAGCGGAATTCTTCTGTACCACTGATACGTGCAGACAGCATCAATTCTACGACTGTAATTGCGGAGAGTTGGGCGGTTTCTTTGAACATACCAATCAGGTAGTTACCCAAAGCTGGAATCATAGGTGGAATTGCCTGTGGTAGCACGATTCGTGTCCATTTCTGAAAAATCGTAAAGTTCAATGCCTGTGCGGCTTCCCATTGCCCCTTTGGTACAGCGTTGATCCCGGCGCGGTAGACTTCCGATGTATAGGTACCGAAGTGTAACCCAATAGCAATGACACCTAATTGAAATGGTGGCATACGGAGTCCGTATCGCGGTAGGATGTAAAAAAAAATATAAAGTTGCACAAGTAACGGTGTACTTCTGATTAACTCAACGACGATTGAGGCTGGACCAGACACAAGTAAGTTATCAGAACGACGGGCGAGTGCAAAGAATAACCCGATAGCAAGAGCAATCAAGAATCCACCAAAAGTTGCCTGTACTGTCAGCCATAAGCCATCCAATAAATCCGGTAGAATAGCGAGTGCAAATTCCCAATCAAAAATAGTAGTTTCCTGTTCCACAATGCCCCCTTATGCCTTTGCCCACTGAATGCGATTTTCGATCCAACGAACCATCATGGTCAACGGATAGGCAATCACGAAGTAAATTACGAGAAGTAGTAAAAAGAGTTCCTGCGAGCGTCCTACCGATTGCCGGAGAATAAGAGTCTGGAACGTGACATCTGACAACGTAATTAACGAAACAAGCGAAGTTGCCTTTAATAACTCTATCAGCAGATTCCCAAATGGTGGAATCATACGAATCAATGCTTGCGGTAAAATAATGCGTCGCATCCGTAATGAAGGGGACATATTGAGCGCAATTGCGGCTTCGGTTTGACCTTTAGGAACTGATTGCACAGCACCGCGTACAACCTCGGCGCCATAAGCGCCAACGTTTAACCCTAATGCCAGAACACCAGCTTCAAAGGCAGAAATAGTGATATTGAGCGGTAAACGGGGCAACACAAAAAAGATCCAGAACAACTGCACCAGCACGGACGTACCACGGAACACCTCAATATACGCAGTCGTGATGGTGCGTATAACGATGTTTTTCGATAATTTACTGATCCCCGCTATTAACGATACAATAAAGGCGAGTACAGATGCGGTTAGTGTCAAGCGGATAGTAATACTTACACCGCGCATCATTGTTGGTAATAAGTCGAATGGCGGTTGACTTGCATTACTAGCACCAATCCCAATACCCACCAATATGCTGATCGCAATGATAACAACATAATGCTGATATTTTAGAAAAGCATTTCTGATGTATTCTAACATAGGCTTCCCCTCATGATTGATTATGTTGACGACGAAACGGTTTCAGTTAGATTTGGCATATCAAAACATAAGACCTTCGATTCAGTCACGTCCTAGTCCAGAGCCTTGAACCCCGCGAAATTGCAGGACATTCCCGACTTTAAACGCGGTATATAAATCACTGGTAAAAATACTGGATTGTACGCTATCAACCAGCGAATCATCTCGTGAATTATTGACATCAAATGTTTGAGAACGAGATACTCACTGCCAGGGCGGTTGTATCAAAATCATTTTCTTTAGCGCAAGAAAGCGCGTTCAATAACGAGATTTTATGCATACAAAACCTTCGCCTGTTGTCTACTTTTTCATGATAATTAGCTTATAATCGATTTGATGCGATGCCTTTTACTCTGGATGGCATATCCGTGATCAACCTTAGTCAAAAGATATTTTTAGGTTGACAGCCGTTACGTTTCGACTGATTCACCATGCAGTACGCCTAACGCGATTTTGAGATCATTAATCAGGTCTTCTGTATCCTCGATCCCGGTAGAGTAACGGATTAAGCTCTCAGGAATTCCCATCGCCGCCCGTTCTTCTGGTGTACATTCCACATGGCTAGTGGTGCGTGGTGGACCAACAATGGTTTCCACTGACCCTAGATTCGCCGCTGCATGTGCAAATCGCAATTGTGGTAGGAATTTCTGTACAGCCTCAAAATCACCATGTAATGTAAAGCTCAACATCCCACCGAAGCCGTGCATTTGCTTACTTGCGATCTCATGACCGGGATCAGACGATAGTCCGGGATAATAGACGGCTCGAACTGCCGGATGCGAGTCTAAGAATTCGGCGATTTTTTGTGCGCTTTCATTCTGTTGCCGAATGCGTAGATGCAATGTTTTCATACCACGAAGCAATAAATATGCCGCCATGGGGTGCAACGTTGCGCCGTTGATTTCTCTAAAATGATAGATTTGTTCAATAAGGTCTTTTGATCCACAAATTACACCACCAAGCGCGTCCGCGTGACCGCCTAAAAATTTAGTTGCGCTGTGAAGTACCAGATCTGCGCCGAGTTCAAGCGGGTTACAATTAATCGGTGTCGCAAAGGTATTATCGACAATGACCGTTGCACCAACCTTATGACCTGCTTCTGCCAATCGCTTTAGATCAACAACTTTTAGTGTCGGGTTGGTCGCTGTTTCCAGATAAAGTACCTTACATCCTTTGGCAATTTCAGATTCAATCAACTCGTGGTCAGTCGTATCACATAAGGCGACCTCGACATTGATGCGTGGTAAAAATTCGATAAAAATTTTGTTAGTTCCACCATAGGTATCTTTTACGGACACAACACGATCGCCCGGAACTAATAATGTATAGAGAGTATTGCTGATTGCCGCCATACCTGTAGAAAAACTTGTTGCGGCTTCTGCACCTTCAAGTTGGCGTACTTTCTCTTCGAAAACATCAACCGTTGGGTTTGTATTGCGACCATAAATATGACCCTGAGTCTCACCTAGCGCGACATCAAGCCATTCCTCAGTATCTTGATAACCAAAAGAAACACTATGGACAACAGGTACTTGTGTTGACCGTTGCCACATGTCCTTTTTTTCTTCGCCGCCCCAAACGGAGAGCGTCCCACGTTTGACATTTCGCTTCTGTGACATAATAAAAAATCCACGCCAGTCAGTAATTTTTTCGATAAGAGATGGGAAGAGATATATCCCATCTCTTCCCAAAGATATTGCTACTTCTTAGAATCTAGTCGTCAGATTCACATAGCTCGGTGGCGGTGACATCACCGGGGAGTGCTTGGGGACCGAAGCCCTCAAACTCGCTGATGATTTCGAGGAGTAGACCCTCTTCTTGCATATTTGCTAGCTCTACGTTGTAGGCATCCACAAAGTCTTGATCTTCGAATTCAAAGGCTGC
>DAOTXB010000662.1:0-14551 GCA_034435575.1 Anaerolineae bacterium | reverse complement strand
CATCAGATCAATGGTGAAAAGCGCATGGAGCCGACGGACATGAAAATATTCTTCGGCGACGATCATGATGATGATATGGATGATTAACTATCGCTGAGTTGGGCAGGATCAATCCTATAGAGTGTACATTCATCCTCATAGATAAACTGTTGTGGGAAATCGGCAAGTAAGGCGAGATCATCTTGAGCACGTTGCTCATCCGCAGACATTTCATGGTCAGGATTTTGGCAGAAAATGTATAATGTGCGGGACGATGCTTGTTCCGCACTAGTTATTACTGCATTAGGTGTAAGCCCCCAGTCTAGTTCACGAAACAAATAAAACTTGACGACACGATTATAGCCTGTACTTAGTTCATAACCTGGATAATTGAAGCGCACAATCACGTCATCCTCAGGTGATGCCTGTGTATCAATTGTTTCAATAATCGCATCGATTCGCGGTTGTTGACCTGAATAGTGTAATATTCCCAGCACAGCGATACCAGACACGACCGACACAAGTAAAACGGCATCGATAGCAGGGCGGGCGAAGCGATGAGTCTTGCGTCCAAAACGTATATGTACTATTGCTAAGGCACAGAGAATAGCCATTGCAGGGATCATGAAGAATTTATAGTAATCGTGGATATAACTTGCATTACGAAAAACCAGTTGATAGCCAAGTCCTGCTAGAAACAACATCGCCACAAAAATTATCGCCTGCCGTGAACCATGTTTACGCAGTGGAAAAATACCGATGACACTAAAAACCAATAATGCTGGTGAGGCAAAAAACAACAGATCAATAAACATCTTAGAGATAAATTCTGCCCAGCTAAACGATGGTGCATCGCTAAACCCTGCCGCATCACTTGTTCGCCAGATGAACGCGTCCATAATGCTATCTATCGCACCATCCCATTGCAACTGATACGATATCATCAATACGACAAATGCAATAATCGTAACAAAACCCATGCCCACAACCGCTAATCGTTGGCGATTATTGCCAAGCATAAACGCCGCCAATCCCATACCAGCTACGATGAAGACACCGGGCCATGCCGACCACACCGCCAACCACGCGCACATTAGTAATACCAACAGGCGCGCACGATTTGGCACACGTAACCAATTTATAATGACAGCACCGAATAATAATCCGGCGGTCATACCTAGTGGATCATGTCCGGGAATACGTCCCATGTAACTTGTCATCGGCACAAGGCTGTAGAATATAAGTGCCCACCACGCGACCCGTTCATTCGTTAAGCGCCGTGTAAGCACATACAGAGCAACACAGCCGATCAGGGTAACGGCGGCAAAACCGAAGCGTATTCCGAGTTCATGATAACCAACAAACTGTGTTAATAAAGCAGGCATCCAAGCAAGGAGAGGCGGATGATGGCTGTAAATATAGAGGTCATCGGGGTCTTCCACAGGGGCACTGTCGCGCGTAACCATTAGCCCGATTTCATCAACACCATAGATTTCGTAGTTTCTTACTGCAGAGGCAATCCAAACGCGGAATGAATCCTGCACGCCGTACCAGGGTGCTCCCAGCCGAAACGTCAGTATACCCCAGACTACAAGCAGTAAAACAAGGACTTTAAGGGGTATTCTGGACGATTTTCTCATCATTATCACCTGATTGAAATTGAGCTTCAGAGTCAGTCAAAGATTTTCGTGAAATATAGAAGATAAGTGTAGAAATAGCTACGCCAAATATCTCTGCTAGAGTCCATCCGATACGGGCAATGATCGCCGCGAGCGCTGGAATAGGCTCTAAAATAAAAACAGACAACCCGAGGATGATTAATCCGTCTCGCACCCCAATCCCCCCCGGCGTAATAATCACCAGAAATCCGATCATCCATGTACCGGCATATAAGCCGATAATCTCAATTACATCACGCGTATTGAGGTGTGGATGTATAGCGTATACCATGCCTGCAAAAGATAATCCAATCATGCACCATGCCAATATATAAGTGGCAATAACTCGCGCGTAATCGCCCAGTGTTAGCCAGACAACACGCTGATCGATTAATCGTTGCACCATGACAGGGAGTTGTCGTGCCTTTAGCCAGTTGACGATTCTACCTGACCCAATGCCCCACACTATAATTGCAAAAAGTACCGCGCCAACAAATAAACCAGCGTAGATAGCTGTTGAGGACACATAATATGATACGAGTCGCAAGCTCAATAAAGCGGTTACGCCAGCACCGGCAACCATTAATAGCACTTCCCAGAAAACAGCCATGACACTATGCATGGTCGTAATACCGTTACGTTGATACAAAAATGCCCGACCAGGCAATGCCCATACACTGCCGGGTAAATACTTAGCAACATTGGAAATGAAAAATACACGCCAGACAATAATCGCCGGTAGAGGTTCATGCAATGCACGTAAAGTGAGGAAACTCCCAAGAGGTAAGATGGCGAGCCCAATCGTCATGCCAAGTTGTGCAAGGATGAGCACACCCCAATTTACTGAAATGTCCGCTTCGGCAAGCTGTACAAACTGATCACGTAGATATATAGCGATCACCACGATTAATACAGCGAAAATCGCCAATTGTAACGTGCGAATAAGAGCACGGTGCAATGTCATGATCGCTTTTCTGCGAGAATCATCGACCATAACATAGGAGTGGCGACATCTAAAACATGAAATTTTTGCGAGACAAAGCGACGGAATCCCCATACCGACCAGTGGTTGATATGTTCAGGAGTATTGCCCCAATCGCTAAGATACGCACCTCGTGCCATATTTCCAAGTCGCCAGAAGGGTTCATTTGGTACACTCAACAGCACATATTTGCTCGTCACACGATGAATTTCATGGAGTGCAATATCAGGATCACCGACATGTTCCAGTACCTCAAGACAGATTACAAGATCAGTAGAATTTGCTTTGAGTGGAATTTGTTGGATGTTGCCTTGAAATAATGCGGTTTGTGGATTATGACGCTGTGCTAGTGCAAGGCGTTGCTCATCAAGGTCAGCCCCAATAATTGTTTCATATCGTCGTTGAAGATTCTGCGCGATAATTTCACCCTCACCACACCCGGCATCAAACACGCTAGTGACTTGAATCTGATCTAACATGCGATCCAGATCAATATAAAATTGTGTCATCGAAAAACGCGTTATGAAACCCGCATCATCATTATATTTTGCTTGAGTCAGCCCCATATTGGCGCTTGATTGGCGTTCGATATCACTCAAGAGAACGCTCCTTTTCCGGTTTATGTTCGGGTTCAGCATATTTATCAGAGGCAATCAATGAATCTTGTTTAAATGCCATACGTTTCAAATAATAGAGCGTTTCTTCGTGTAAACGCCGATTAATGGCAATGATGTCACCGAGCAAGCCGATCAAAAAGACGACAAAGCCGATAATGAGTAATGCCGCACCCACGATAATCGATTGGACATTCGCACCACGTCCACTTTCCCCGATTAAGAGCAAAATACCGAAACGTACCCACAACCCAAAACCGAGCATTAGAAATGGGAGCGCGATATAGGTAAAAGTCCGTAACGGACGATACAGCAAAAATAGGCGCAAGATGGTTGTCGCGGAACGACGCACATATTGACCGATGCTCTTAAAGAGGCGAGATTCACGGTTTTTTGGGTTGGTGGTGATGGGCACATGGGTAATTGTGATGTTCTTATGCCCCGCTTGAATAATCGTTTCTAGCGTATAGGTATAATGCGTGACAATATTGAGACGCAGTGCTGTCTCGCGTGAAAATGCACGAAAACCACTGGGCGCGTCGGGCACATCTGTTCCAGAAACACCCCGCACTACCGAACTACCAAACCATTGCAAAAATTTCTTGGAGCGCGAGAAATGCTCAATGTTGCCCGTTTGACGATCACCGATGACCATATCCGCCACCCCATCAAGAATTGGATGGACGAGATCAGGGATATAGTGCCCAGGATACTGATTGTCGGCATCAGTGTTCACAATAATATCTGCACCAAGTTGTAAACTCGCGTTAACACCGGATTGAAACGCCGCCGCAAGTCCCTTATTTCCGTTATGATGAACGACATGAAGCACACCATGTTCTTGTGCGACCCGCACCGTGTCATCGGTACTGCCATCATTGATAATTAACCATTCAATCTCGTCTATGCCTGCGATGTGAGTTGGCAAATCCGCGAGTGTATCTGGTAATGTATCCTGCTCATTTAAACATGGAATCTGAATAATCAGTTTCATATTTACCCTATATTTATGCATGTCTTACATACATCAGTATAGAGCCAAATTTACGACACAACCATTGATATATTGATGGATTTTATAGCTCGTCATAAAACGCGATTTTTAATCGATAGAATCCGTTTGTCGAACCGAAGAACTCAGAGTGCTGATTTGTTCATTCGCCTGCCGTAAACGATCGCTCAACACATGGACAATTTTGAGCGATAGATCAGGATATTGATACAGCAATGCCTTCATCGGTTCATGGCGTAAGCGCAGAACGAGCGTGTCCTCATCCGCGATGGCGGAAGCAGAACGTGGTGTATCACTCTCAAAAAGGGTCATCTCTCCGAATGCCGAAACTGCCTGATACGTAGCAAAATGAGTAAACACACCGGCTTCTGCATCTTCTATGCCAATGTTAACCGATCCATTGACCACAATGTAAAGTTCACCTCCGGGGTCACCTTCATTAAAAATTACTTTCCCCTTTTCAATAAATTCCTCGTCACAAATATCCGCGAGCGAGCGCAATTGATCGATAGGGATGCTCTCAAACATGGTGACACGGCGGAGCATAATAATACGTTCAACGAGCGATAACATCGTGTGATTTCCCCTTTTCTTAGCCTGTTGTAAGATCGTCATGCCCTGCATATGACGGATAGCCGCTTTTACCACAGCGCGAATATCGTCGTCCGTTTCCTGTAAAGATGCTTGTAATACATTGACCGCCGCCTGTGTATCAATAGGTAGCACAGTGGAATCATTTGCAGAGGCAGTCTGTGCGTTCAGCGCAACATCTCCCAGTGCATACAAACTAAACAGACGCAATTCTGTTGTATCGTTTTGTGCAAGATATAGCAGAAGATCATACCCATTACCCAATAATTCTGCCGGTGCGCGCGGGTCAGGTCTGTGGAATGTCACGCGTGATTCAAACGTAGCGGTTGGATCATATAGCGGGGCAATTAACCGTGCAATGGATGGGGTCGTGATTGATTCTAATGCTTCGGTGGCGTTCGCCCGTACACGAGATTGGGTGCTCTGTAGCGATTCCTCGATAACCTGCAACGACTCAGGGTCAGTCATCATGCCGACAAGATACACAACCTCTTCACGGCGAATAGCGATGTCATTGGTGAGCATCGTCTCTAGTATCAACACACCAGGATAATGTACATACGGATGTAGCAGACTCAACCACGCATAATTCCGGTAGATAATATGCAGATTACGCTCACTATAGGTCTTTAGCAGATAATCATAACGTTGCAAATCAATCCTGCTCAACACCGTCGCGGCACGTTGGGCATGGTAATCATCATCTTGCGCCATAACCGCCTCTAAAGCAGGGATCGCCGGTTTGCCAATGTCTATCAACAACCCTTTAGCCGCTTCTCTCACACGCGGGCTGAAGTCGTTTATCGCGTTGGCAAGCACACGATATACCTCAGGATGTGTCACCTTTGCTAACAATCTTAATTCGACCAGACGAATGCGCTCTACCGGATCACTGTATAACAATTCGATATTTTCCAGCACCTTGTCATAAATTTTGGGTGGCATATCATCACGCCAGAGTGATGCAATCGCACGGGTCGCGTGTAAACGTACATCATCATCAGGGTCTTCTTGAAACAACAATAGATCAAGTATTGCCGTTACCTCTCCGGTGCGTTCCGCAATCTGTGTACTCAGGATACGTCCAGCAGGATCATCACTACGGCGCAAGTTGTCATAAGTCATGCGGGCGGCTTCACGTTGCGATGCATTGTCTGATGCTAACAGCGCAGGGATGCCCTCCGCCTGAACAGCGTGCGAGTCATCATTGAGCAAGCGATTATGTGCAATCGAGAGATAATTTTTGTCCTTACGCCCTTTTTGCTCCTCGATCCCGCGCAAGGCTAATTGCCTTACGGGTGCGTGCTTATCCGTCACCAAGCGCTCGTAAATGTGCAAAAGTCTGTCATCATGAATACCCGCTTCAAGTAAGACCGCGAGTAAACGGGCACGGAGTTCTGGCGAGGTGTTGTCCAGCGATTTTGCTAGCATGACCGCCCCATCGCGCCCGCCGGTCTGCACGATGATGGACGCGATAAACACCTTCAAATTGACATCATCTGCACTGTGCATTTCGGTCATCAGACGATCCAGCGCACGGGTATCAGCAACGTCGATTTCTAAGTCCGGTGGATGTGCTAACAAGTAACTAAAGCTATCGTTACGCAAGACATCAACCATAGATCGACTGTATTCACGGCGTAGCACAAAGGCAATGACTACATAGAAGAGTGCGGCACCACCCATGAGCGCGGACAAAAACAAATCATTGTTGATTAATGGCAATAACTGCAACAATATCGCCGCGACAATCGTACCCATCGGCGAGATAATGCCACTAATCACCGCCCGCGCCCGCCCTTTTGACCGGGGTGGGAGCGCGTTGCCCATTAACGCGGCAACTGGTTTGCGGAACACACGCCGGAACGCCCCTGTGACGACAAGTGCAATGATGCTGGCAAGAATCGTCGGGTAAAAGATGAGACTGCCCGCCGCCCCTAAGACCATCAATGGGAAAACCAGATTCATGTTGCCTAGACCGGTACGACGCATGATCCGGTTGAACAGAAACAGTTGAATAAATAATGCAACCGCGTTCGACCATGCCTCTAATTCTGCAGTAAAGCGACTAAATTCATCTGGATTGGCGACCTGATTTTCGATAATGATGCTGGATTGATATTCAAACAGGGTTAATATTGCCAGAAAGGTTAATGTCCCGGTTGCCATCCAGCGCGGGTAGCGGTTACCGATGACAAATTGAAAGCCCTCGCGCAAGCTCTGAAAAGTTGAGACACGCGCGGAGTCATCAAGATTTTTGGGTGTAATGTCGTAGTGACGATTGGTATGGAGCAAAGACTTACGTTGTCCGGTTATGAAGGGAATGATGTAAAACACAACCGCCACCATCGCCAACAAAATCACCCAGATAATCATGATGTCGAACGTAGATAACGCCAATTGTTCTTTCAAAATACCGCTATAAGATAACCCTGCGATAATGGTAGCTAATGGTCGCGCGGCGGTCAAAATAGGGAAAACCCGCTTGGCACTGCGTGTGTCATAGATGCTGATGATGTAGGTACCCCAATGAATCATCCACACGCTGAACAATATTTGATAAATAGCATAGAGACTGAGGTACGAAATAGTTCGTGAAGCTGGCGTATCTAAGAGTTGGATAATCGTAGCCAGCGCAACTGCTGTCCCAAAAATCACCGTCAGCACCACCATCATGCGCCCTTTGGACAGACGATCTACATAGGCGGTATAAAAAAGCGATGTGATGATGATGACCACACCACCGGCAAATTGTGCAACTGGCAGTAATTCGGTTTCGATCCCAAGCTGATCGTTAAGATCAACAACTTCCGCACGGATGGCATTCCCGCCCCAGACCAACCCCATGCTGTAGAGAAAAAAAGCGATGAACAACAGCGAAAAGCGCGTGGTTTCTTCTGCACGAATATCGAATATCTTCAAGATCGACTTGAGCACGCAGGCATCCTAACGGTTGAAAACTATCTATGGTGTAAAGTGATGCTGACCTTCATTGATCGATCAGGCATAGTACAATGATACGGGGCTTAACCAGAATAGAAAAATCACGTTTCGCACTTTTCACGATTTTTTTCGTTAACTTCATGAATTATCGTGAATAATCAAGTACGATAGAAAGAGTGGCTAAAATTTCTGTAATAATTATAAGATAATACTAGCCCTAGATCACACTTATCCATTCATTGTATATGAGTGAGTAACACTATGTTGAAGCAAATCTGTGAGGGGAAGGCAATAAAACATGGGTAATGCATTCGTTTCCTACTCACGTCGCGATCAGGAGTTTGTGCGTCGTCTGGTAGATCGTCTACAGGAAAATGGGCACGATGCCTGGGTAGACTGGGAAGAAATCCCCCTTACTGCCGACTGGATGAAGGAGATTGAAACTGGCATTGAAGAAGCGAATGATTTCATCTTCGTTATCAGCCCGGATTCAGTGCAGTCAGAGATTTGTCGTGAAGAGATTGACCATGCCTTAAAATATAATAAGCGATTGGTGCCTATTCTTTATCGCGAACTTATCGAAGATTTTGATAAATCTGCCCTACATCCCCAGATTTCCTCACATAATTGGATATTTTTCAGAGAAAAAGACGAATTTGATCGTGCGTTTGATGCGCTGAATCAAGCGTTAAATACCGATTTATCTTATGTGCGCGCACACACGCGTTTACTCACCCGTGCAATTGAATGGCACGACAAAGGACAAGATGATAGCTTCTTGATCCGCGGGAATGATCTTGCGGATGCCCAACAGGTGATTAAAGATGGTCTTGAACAGCAAAAATCCCCGGCGATAACGGACTTACAAGAACGATATGTCAGCGCTAGTGTTCAGGCTGAGAAATGGCGTAAACGTGAGCGCATGTTCACAAGTGCGATCATCGGTGCGTTTATTATTGCGCTGGTGATGCTCGGTGCGGCAATCTGGCAAGCAATTGAGGCGAACGAAGCGCGACAGACCGCACAACGCCTTTCCTTAGCGGCGAATGCACAAGTGGCGCTGGGCAATAATAATACCGATCTTGCAGTGTCGCTAGCATTGATCGCCAATGATAGTGGTGATCCGCGTGGTGAGACAGAACGTGCACTCGCAGATGCCGCCTATTCCCCCGGCACACGCTTTCGCTTTGACGCGCATGAGGGCGAAGTACAGGCAGTAACCTTCGCTGAACGGGGCGATCTTGCTGTTTCCGCAGATGATAATGGCGGTGTTTTCTTATGGAACACACGAACACTGGAAATTGTGAGAACATTTACCGGACATCAGGGCGCGGTGAACACAGTCGATATTTCACCCAACACCCAATGGGTACTTACCGGCGGTGATGATGGCACAATCCGGTTGTGGAACACCATCAACGAGCAAGTCATCGTTTTCCGGCTGGATGCAGACAGCGGCGAGTTGGTCGCGGTTGATGATGACACATCCGAAGATGGCGCAGAGAATACCGCAATTGCTGTACGCGCCGTGAAATTTGACCAGCGTGGCAGTCAGTTCCTCACCGGTCATGCAGACGGCACCATGGCATTATGGGACTTCGATGTTGAATCTGATGCCGTATCGCTGGCGAATACATTTACTGAAGGGCATGAAGGTGCGGTTATTTCGGTTGATTTTCATCCAGACGCCTCCCTCGCCTTATCATTTGCCTTAAATGCAAGCGCCAACACCAGCAGTAGTGCCCCGATCATCTGGGAGCTGGAAACAGGCGAACAGGTGGAACAATTTGATGCGTTTCAGTCCATCGGGCAGAACATCGGGCAAGGCGCGGCGGTCTTCAGCCCGGACGGTGAGCATGTATTGAGTAGTTTTGGCGTTGACCTGTTGTTCTGGAATTGGCGCAGTGGCGAGTTGATCTGGACGCTCACCGGACACGGGAGCAACATCAACAGTGTTATCTTCAGCCGTGATGGGCGTTTTGCGCTCTCTAGCGGGCGCTTAGAAAATAGTGTGCGTCAGTGGGATATTGAACATGGCATTGAGTTGCGCCGATTTGAAGGGCACGGCGACGTGGTTGAATCCGTCTCTGTGAGTGGTAATGCACGTTATGCACTCTCCGGCTCTCAAGATGGCACGGTACGCGTGTGGGACTTAGCGAACGGCGCGGAACTAATTAATTACACCGGACATACCGATCAGGCATATGGTGTGGACATCGCATCAAATGATCGCCTGATTGCTTCGGCAAGTGATGACGACACGATACATCTGTGGGATATTGAAGATGGTGATCGGGGCGATGTAGTCATTCTGGAAGGGCACGAAGCGGACATCTGGCGCGTGATGTTTAGTCCCGATGATTCACTCTTAATTACCGGGAGTGAAGACCGAACCGCACGTTTATGGGACGTAGAATCGGGTGATTCAATCATCCTAGAAGGGCACACCAACACCGTAACGACAGTGGGTTTCAACAGCGATGGCACACAAGCAATTACCGGCGCGAATGATCGCTCTATTCGCATCTGGGATACTGCCACAGGCGAACAACTGCTATGTTTTGGCGGGACAGGTGATGATGCAGAGGTGTGTTTGGGTGATGAAAATGGTCAGGTGCGTTCGGTAGCCTTTAACCCCGATAACAGCCGGATTCTTGTTGGTGATAACAATGCGCGCTTGATTGATGCAACCACAGGTGAAGAATTATGGCGTTCTGGCGGGGATGTCCATGCAGGGCGTGTGAATCGGGCGGTATTCAACGGTGATGGATCGCGCTTTGTGACTGGTTCTGCCGATGGTACTATCGCACTGTGGACAACCGATAATGTGCTCTCTGACCCGAATGCGTCAGAAGATCAATTCTTCGCCGGGCATAGTGGTCAGGTACGAAGTGTGGTGTTCACGCAGGATAACGCGCGAATTCTCTCCGGTTCAGCGGATTTCACCATGCGACTGTGGGATATTGAGAGTGGTTTGGAAGTCCGTAGATTTGATTCGCATACCAATTGGGTGAGCGATGTGGCTATCACGACTGATGGTCACTTTGCGGTTTCTGCCGGATGGGATCAACGTGTGATTGTCTGGCACATCCACAACATCAACGAGTTAACCAATTGGACGCTGGAAAATCGCTTCGTCCGTGAACTGACAGCCAATGAGCAACGGACATATCGCACCGATCAGGTACAAATTTTGCCAGACGCGGGCACATCTGACACAGACGAATAAACACCCTTACGACAATAAAACGGGATCGTCAGGCACGGCGATCTCCGTTATTGATTTGATAAGTCGATTTTTTGATCTGAACAATTCACAACAAACAGGTTTCCCCAAATTCGCAATTTGCTCTTAGAATAGAAGGTATCGTATTTGCCTATATGAGTGTGCTAAAAACCATCCTATGTCCACTAATCAACTAAAAACGCCTGTGATTGTCGAAACATCCCCACTCGCTGTGTGGAGACACGCGCACTTTCCCATAAAAACAGTGCCATTCACAGACATCACTGATCGTCAAAACGCGCTTAAACAGGTCAGCGCACTTTTGAATACACCAAAGATATTGGACTTCTTGAACCGACTCGACGGCGGTATACGGGGAGATCGCTTTACAAATGTGCGCGACACGTTGATGACTATTGATCCGGTGCAACCATTCACACGCACGATTGAGCGCCAACTTGATTACACCTTACGCCTGCTCATCAGCAGTGTAATCCGTAATGATACAGGCAAAAAAGGGAGCCTGAATGTGGTTTCGCTGGACGATTCGGTGAGTCTGCCACAGATTAATTATCGCAAAATTATTGTGCCAGAACCACATGGTACCAACTATACACAAGCACTCACACTCGCCGAGCGCTTCAATACTACACAAGACGCTACACAACGCGCTCAATTACAGAGTCAATTGGCACAGATCGCGCCGGAATTGCATGAATTCCATCTATCAACCGCCATGAATTTGCCCTTAAACGGACTACGGGCTGAAATTCTACACACACAACAGCGTGTTGGTACATTGCTTGCGGAGACGTTGAGCGATCAGTATGGGGTACGGCGCGGGGTTTTGACCTACTCCGTTGATTACTTTTTGAGCGATAAGCCCCTGATTCTTGAAGTTCATTGTCCACCCCGCACAATTGCAACCTCCTATATGGGATTGCGATCAATTGACGGTACGCTCCCTTATCCCATTGACCAGACCGTGCATAATGCCTGCAACACTTATCAACACAGGCACGGACGCACGGCGGAAAGTGTACTGGTGTTCAACCCGGAACCAAACGCAGGCGCTATGGTGGTCGAGGCTAAGGCGTTTATCACTGCTTTTGAGCGTATCGGATGCAACAAGGTCACACTCGTACAGCATGAGGACGCGTTACGATCACAGATGGCGGGTTATGACATCATCTATTTATGTGATGAAATTGCAGATCAGCCTGATTTGAGTCTGCGTGAGGATCAATTGTTATTGCCTGTTCCAGAAGCAATGACAATGGTCCAGGATCGCGCATTTGTAGCCCAATTATGCGCGGATGCCGGATTGCATGTTGCCCGAAATGTGGTGGTAGCGCAGGGTGAACGCGTCCCAACAGAAAAATTACGCGCCACGCTTGGGGATTGGGTGCTGGCGAAATCGCAGATTCATCAGCCATGGTGGTCAAAAACGAAGCAACGGGTCGAATTTTTACACCTTGATATGCACGCTAAAATGCTCCAGAAATTACTGGGTAAAGAGGCGATTATGGTCGAGGAAATTATCACCGATTCGCTGGATGATAGCGGATATTTCGGTGAATTGCGTGTGTTCAGTACAATGGTATTATGAGGTTTCTTGATGAGTGAAGTCACCTTTAAATACAATAATCGTGAATATACAGTTCCGGCGGGATTAACGATTACCGCCGCGCTAGAAAAAGCGGGATATTTCTTCACGCGTGGCGTGGGCTGTCGGGCAGGATTTTGTGGTGCATGTACGGTCACCTATACCCTACCGGATGATCCACAGATCAAACCTGCGCTGGCATGTCAGGTAGTCGTGCAGGAAGATATGGATGTTGCCCGCCTAGCATACTTGAACGCGCATAAAGTTGACCACGATATGCGCGAGAAACATACACCGTTGGCGCTGTATCCTGCATTGGACAAGTGCATTGAGTGTGATGCCTGCACCGTTGCCTGTCCTGTAGACCTGAACGTGATGGATTTCGTGGTGAATCTGGTTGAAGGCGAGCTTGAAGACGCATCTGATGAATTTTCCATCTGTGTGATGTGCCAATTATGCGCGCATCGGTGTCCGGTCAATATCGCTCCGGCAAACGCCGCGCTCTACGGACGACGACACCACGCCATTTATCATACACCGCCCGCCGTAAAGTTAAAATCACGGGTGCATGCAGTCAATAATGGTGATTATGACGATGCGCTGGAAACACTCGTTGATATGGATGAGGACGCGCTTCGCGAAGCGTATCGCACTCGCACCATTGATGTAGAATGATCATGGGACTTACTTCCGTACTTGCACGATTTACACTGCCTAAAACTCAAAAAATAACCGAATAACTCAAAACGAAAACCCATGTACCCATCCGAACTGCAAGATTCACTGAAAAAGCTCGAAGCCTCCCGCACACAACGCCGTTCACAAACTCTTGAGCGCATATCCCCTGATGAAAAAAACACACTCATACAAGCGTATCATCCCGATCATCAAATGGGAGCGATGGCAGAGCTAAACGTCGGCGTGAATCGTGGCGAAAGTGCTCCTGCAGAATTGGCGAATTTACTCCATGCAACAAGCCGAGTTTCGGTGGATGCGATTAATGTCAACACACCGGATTTTATAACCGATGTGCTGGTTGTTGGTTCCGGTGGTGCGGGGTTGACGGCGGCGTTATTCACACATGATGAAGGTGCAAATGTCATGATCGCCACTAAACTCCGCAATGGCGACTCAAACACCATCATGGCAACAGGTATCGCCGCACCAACGGGCGAAAATGACAGCCCCGCCGCGCATTATCTGGATACAATGGGCGGGTCAAATTTTACCGCTGTGCCGGAACTACTCAAGGCGATGGTGCTGGATGGACCGGAGATTATCGCATGGTTTGAAGCACTCGGGGTGCGCTTTGATAAGGACAAAAAAGGCGAGTTTAAACTAGGCGCGGCGGGCGGGTATTCACGGCGACGCATCCATTCCAGTGGGGATACAACGGGACTTGAAATTATTCGTGTGCTCAAGGATGAGGTATCGCGCCGGAAAATTAAGGTATTGGAATTTGCACCAGCCGTAGAATTATTGCTGAACCATGATGGACAGTGTGCGGGAGCGGTGCTCTATGATTATGATCGTGAGCGTTATGTGACCGTTCGTGCCAACGCAGTCATTTTGACAACGGGCGGAATCGGGCGCTTGCATTTGCGGGGCGCACCGACGACCAATCATTATGGCGCAACGGCTGATGGGCTGGTGATGGCGTATCGTGCTGGCGCAAAACTGTTGCATCAGGATTCGATCCAATATCATCCGACGGGCGTGGTGCATCCCAACGCCTTTTTCGGTCAACTCGTCAGTGAACGTTGTCGTGGTAGTGGAGCACAATTGGTGAACGCACACGGCGAACGATTTGTGTATGAGCTAGAAACGCGGGATGTGGTCGCATCGGCGATTATCCGTGAATGTGAGGCGGGACACGGGGTAATGTCACCCTCTGGACGCACGAGCGTGTGGTTGGACACAGTCACCATCCGCGAAGATGA
>DAOTXB010000661.1:0-11641 GCA_034435575.1 Anaerolineae bacterium | reverse complement strand
GTAACGATTGCTCAACGTGATGTATCACCGAGAGATGGTAGCTACCCAACCAGCCTGTGGGCAGTGGGGGAATATATTGAAGATCGATATATGCTTGATTTACCCCCTGCTGGTACATATATACTCAGGACAGGGTTGTATGTACAGGCTACCGGAGAGACACTGCTTCCTGAAGTCGATCGTGAAGAAACTGTAAATTTTGTCAATGTTGAGGAATTCACAATTACTTTTGACTAAATATTTGCTATAATTTCGTTAATTGTGTAATTTATCACATTTGTTACAAAGTGATATATTCGCACAGTCTAAGGAGTAGACGATGTTCAAACAAGGTATTCCTGCTGATGGAAGCATTGAGATTCGGATCATCAAAAACGGTAATCTGAATACTGAAGGACCTCCAGACTTTCGTGTAAACGCTCCCATGACAGAAGGTTATGTCATCGGGCGTTCGGATGGCAATGGGAGTTATAGCCCTGATATTGATTTATTCGATCATGCGGCACAGGATTTAGGGGTATCGCGTCGCCATGCTGTACTTGTACATCATCGTGGATTGGTCAATATTGTTGACCTAGATTCAGTCAATGGCACATTTATGAATGGCAAGCGTCTCTCTCCACATTTACCATATGCGTTTAATCCGGGTGATCGCTTGAGCCTTGCTAATTTAGAAATGGTTGTGATGCAAGCGGAATAACCTTAATGTTGTTAGCCTTGATATGTGCATATAATAGGTTTATGAATTTATTCTTCGTCAATGTAAATGTACAACTATGTCCGAAAAAGCTTCAGAACTAAAATTTGACGGTTCGGTCTGGTGTAATCTTGATATTGCACTTCGGAGTGTAGATCAATATTTCCGTGAGATGATTCGTCCTAATGGCTTAACCGTTATTGAGTGGTATATACTACGTGCTCTATATGAAAATGATGGTCAACACGCGTCCGCGCTTGCTCAGGCGGTGGGGCGTGCGGCTACTTCGTTCACGCCTAATCTGGATAAGCTCCAGAAAAAGGGATGGGTAGAACGTCGTCCTGATCGCGCTGACCGGCGTGCAGTGAGGATATATCTTACCGAACAGGCGAATTCTCAACGCAATATTGTATTAGAGAGTGCCCGTCAGGTTGATGCAATCATCAATGATATGTTCGACGATAGCGACGTTAAAGCGTTTAACGCGGTGCTCGCAAGGTTGCAGTCGGTTGATGCCGATTGATCGGTCTGTAGGAAACATTTTTATGCGTTAAGCACAACCTCAGCATGGTTGCTTGCTAATTTGATCAGTGCCTGATTGAATTGTGCGAAAATGTCACGCGTGAAAAGCACAAATCTAACAAGGTGCAAACTATCGGTTTCTTTAGCAACCCTAGTGGTGGTTTCTAACGCGATAGGAGCTGCCTTTTCTATTGGATAGCCATAGACTCCTGTGCTTATCGCTGGCAGTGCAATGGTTTTTAACTGATATTCGATTGCGATTTCTAAACTTCTCCGGTACGCGCTTGCAAGCAATTGGGGCACCTCTACAGAGTTACGTTGATAGATGGGACCAACTGCATGAATTACGTAACTTGCTGGTAGACGATACCCCTTACTAATCTTTGCCTCTCCGGTTTTACATCCATCAAGTTGGCGTGTTTCCTTAATAAGTTCGGGACCTGCCGCGCGGTGAATTGCACCGTCCACACCACCCCCGCCTAGCAAAGATGAATTTGCCGCGTTTACGATCACATCTACATCTTGTTGGGTGATGTCTCCAACGATTAACTCTAATATTGTGTTTTTGATTTTGGCTTTAGCGATTTGCGAATTGTTCATCGAGATATTGAGTCTAAACTATATATACGTTACGGCATTTTAACCTCAATAGAAATCTGAGGCAAAATATGATGCAACCCGTTACAATGGAATTAATTGCGCTTAATCATATCAAGTCAAGGAGGCTCGGATGCAACCACTTGGATCTAACGCTGTACAAAATGTGCTAGACCCGCTGGGTATTGAGATTGTTCATTATGACAAGACAACAGCAACATCTCAGCAAGCGGCAGATAATATTGGATGTGATTTAGGTCAAATCGTCAAAAGCCTGGCATTTATCATCAATGGTGATCCCATTCTGGTATTGGCAAGTGGCGATCAATTTGTAGATGATAAAAAATTAGCGACGATGTTTTCAGTCGGGAGAAAGAAGGTCAAAACAGCCAAACCAGAGCAATGCATTGAAATTTATGGATATGCGCCCGGTGGTGTGCCCCCTGTCGCGCATCGTACACCAAATTTGCCTATCTATATTGACGAGTCGTTTAAGCGCTATGAAACGGTCTATGCCGCCGGTGGCGCACATAATGCTATTTTCCCGATCCAGTTGTCACAATTAGTAGTGATTACGAACGGGCAATTTGCGGATGTGTACAAGGCATAAAGGCGGGGAAGTTATATTCCCACACCTGTGTTAATACCCTCGCTCAGAATTTTTAGTGTCTCCAACACATGATCTTGCCATAAGGCGTTATCATCGATGTTGAGTGTGATGGCGGTACGCGTGACTGTCGTCTCTTCCGAAGTGATTTCTGACAATGTTTGTTCAAGCGATTGCCGATTAAGTTCGCCCAAATAGGGAAGTTTGATGAGTAGGTTACCGTCACGCCCCATGATATGTGTGGCGTTGGCTTTTTGTGCTAAGACTTTGACTTCCATCTGATAGAGCAAACCTTCTACCGCGTGGGGCAGTTTACCGAAGCGGTCACGCAATTCATCGCGCATACTGATAATATCGTTTAATCTGCTCAGCCCCGCAATCCGGCGATAAATCTGCAAGCGAAGTGCCATTTCTGGAATCCACTCATTCGGTAGATACGCGGGTAAGGGTAGGTCAATGACAATGCTAGATGTAGCGGCGGCGGGGGCTGGTTCATCTTCGGTACGACCTTTTAAGTCCTGGATAGCCTGTGTTAGCAACTGTGTATAGAGATTTAGACCGACAGCGGCGACATGACCGGTTTGACGGGTGCTGAGGATGTCGCCAGCGCCACGAATTTCAAGATCACGCATGGCAATCTGAAAGCCCGCGCCAAGGCTACTGTTTTCCGCAAGGGTATCCAATCGAGCTTTTGCTTCTTCGGTTAAGCGACGGGTTCCGCCGTGGAAAAAATAGGCATAGGCTTGCTGTGCGCTCCGTCCCACCCGTCCACGTAGCTGATACAACTGTGCCATGCCGAACCAATCAGCACGATCTACAATCAGCGTGTTGACATTAGGGATGTCGATCCCGCTTTCGATGATTGATGTGGAAACTAGCACATCAAATTCCCCGTGTGCGAAGGCACTCATGATGCCAGATAATGTTTTTGGGGTCATCTGTCCATGGGCGACGACAGTACGCGCTTCCGGCACAATCGCTTGAATTTTATCGCGCAAGGTTTCGATGGTTTTAACGCGGTTGTGTACCACGAATATCTGCCCACCGCGTTCAATTTCACGTAAGATTCCCTGTCGGATCAAGCGGGAATCGAACATGCCGACATGCGTGATAATGGGTAGGCGCTCTTCTGGTGGGGTTTGGATCATGCTGATGTCGCGCACGCCGGTTAAACTCATGTAAAGTGTGCGTGGAATCGGTGTGGCGGTCAGTGTCAATACATCAACTTGATTACGCAACTCTTTGAAGTGTTCTTTTTGCTTCACACCGAAGCGTTGTTCCTCGTCAATGATGACCATACCAAGCTTATCGAAAGTGATGTCGCTCGATAAAATACGATGTGTGCCGATGAGAATATCGACCTCACCGTTTGCGATCTTCGGCAAAATGCGGCTCATGTGCTCTTTGCTACGAAAGCGCGACATGACCTCGACCTTGATCGGGAAGGGCAGTAAACGGGTGCTGAACGTCTCATAATGCTGTTGTGCGAGGACTGTTGTTGGTACAAGCACGGCGACCTGTTTACCATCCATTACCGCTTTGAACGCCGCGCGTAAAGCGACTTCGGTTTTGCCATATCCTACATCTCCACAGATCAAACGATCCATCGGATGCGGCGCTTCCATATCGGTTTTGACTTCTTTGACCGCGCTCAGTTGGTCATCTGTTTCCACATATGGGAAAGAGGCTTCGAGTTCGTGTTGCCAGTGGGTATCTTGCTGGTAAGCATGTCCTTTAGCTTTTGCCCGTGCGGCGTAGAGCGCGAGTAAATCGTGAGCTTCTTCTTGTACTGCTTTACGCACGCGACTACTTGTACGCTTCCATTCCGGCTGACCGAGTTTTGTCAGACTCGGTGGTTTATCATCA
The DNA here is from genome assembly GCA_034435575.1 of Anaerolineae bacterium. Classification (GTDB taxonomy): domain Bacteria; phylum Chloroflexota; class Anaerolineae; order Aggregatilineales; family Phototrophicaceae; genus JAVJSU01. The sequence continues at coordinate 7,352 of DAOTXB010000661.1, read as the reverse complement.
GCACCGATATATTTTGTGAGACGATCTGCTTGATGGATAGGCACGAAGATCATATCCGTACCGCCATATTGCACGGTCAAATATTCGCGTTCGTTACCTTCGATGGTGCGGTGACGCATGCCGATGAATTGCCCGATGCCGTAATCCACATGAACAACATAATCACCCTCTTGCCAATCCGCGAAATTGGCTTCCGGTGGGCGTGTACTGCGTGATGGTCTGCGACGACGTGGCTCCGGGCGACTCCAGCCAAAAATCTCTGCATCGGTCAGCAGATGCAGTTGACCGGAAGCATCTTCGAGTGTCCAACCTTCTTGCAATGCACCATTCACAAAACGTAGATTACCTGCTTCGGGTGGCTCATCAATAGCTTGCAACACAGGCACAAAATCGGACGTATCTTGCTCATACCACAAATCCATGATGCGTGTTGTCTGTTGTGAGACAACTACAATCGCGTTATCTTGATCGCGTAACGTACGAATGTGACCCACTACAGGGCGTAATTGCCCGCCAAAGCGTCCTCCGGGGGTGAAAATAGCGCCTATCCGTTCACTGATCTCTGATATGTCCTCAGGTTGCACAGCGTTGCTCACATGGAGTGTGGTGCGCGTGTCCAACTCCATCTTGAGTGTATCCCAATCGACATATGGTTGAGGGTAATCCGGTGGCAGGTGCCCTAGTTTACGTTGTTCTTCGAGTACGCTGACTGCATTCTCTTGTACCTCAGCGAGGGTATCATGCAGATCATCCATATCTTCGATGATGATGAGCGCTTCCGGTGGGGTGTAATCTAATAGGCTGACGGGATTCGGATACAGGTAAGGTAAGTAGTGCTCACTATATGGAAATGCGATTCCATTGGTGAGCGGCTCAAAATCCATCGCCGGGCTTGTCATGTCATCTTGTGGTGCTTGTAATCTCGCGAACCATGCTTTTAAATGCGAGGCAATTTGTGGCGTTTGTGCAGGCAATGCTTCACGGGCTGGTGTGATTGCCACCTGTTCAATTTGTGCTTCGGAGCGTTGTGTCGCAGGGTTAAATGTACGCATTGTGTCTATTTCATCGTCGAAGAATTCGATACGAATCGGTATTTCTGAGGCAACCGGAAATATATCCACCACACCGCCACGATGACTGAACGTGCCCGGCTCTATCACCAGAGGCACTGGTTCATACCCTATGCCCATCCAATTGTGCATGAGTCTATCAATCGTATAGCGCTCACCAATTTTGAGCATCATTGATGCTTTACGAAATTGGTTGACAGGTAAAGTGCGTTGCATTAATGCCTTCGCAGAGGTGACGATAAGTGGATGTTGTTGGATATCGCTTTCGTCTGGTGGCATAAGCACCGCGAGTGTTTCCATACGATTACGAATGACGGATTCAACCCAGGCGGTACGTTCGTAAAACTGAGATGTTGGCTCTGCAAAACGCATCACCGGATAATCGTCGCCTAACCATACAGGCAATTGTTCGGTGACATTATAAGCGCGTTTGATACGTGGTGTGATATAGACAACCGGACCTTTCCAATCTTGCATGAGCGTGGCGAGTAAATAGGGACGGGCGGCACGAATCATGGTGATTGAAAGGTGAGAAACAGTCGATAATTCAGCGACGAGGTCACGATAGGCGGGACTCTGTCTCAGGCGTTTGGGTAGTCCAGTCAGGTGCATGTGCACTATTTTCCGCTTGATTGTCGGGGGTGGCATATAGTAACAGACTTTTCTGTGATGCTGTAGTGAAAATTTGCTTAGGAATTTTTCGGAAAAGATTTATGAATCGGCAACAGAGTCTGCACTAAAATAAATTTAGTTCGAAGTATATTAATGGGGGCACAAAATGATCTGGGGAGTTTTCTTATTCTGGCGCATAATTTGGGCGATGGTTGGCGCATTCGGCACCGCTTACATCCATGAAAAACAAGGACGGGATGTAACGATGGGTGGTTTAATGGGCTTAGTTGTTGGTGGCGTTGGTGGCATCTTCTTTTTGATGCTTTTCTGGGTCTGGTTATATTATAGTCGTGGTGGCTTTGCGCCGGTGGGTAGGGCGTCTAATCTACGTAAACGCTGGTACAATTGGTGGGGATAAATTGCATGCGGGTCGGTCATTAGCTGATCCGCTTTTTGATTCTCGATCCATAACATTACACAGTGATCGGCTTTCCTGTAGCAATCTCATAAACCTGAAATTTACGCTCTGGCATTGTTAAGATTGCAAATGTGTGTGAACTCCGGTGGCGACCTCTATAAACGGACCCCGGATTACAAAACCACGTACTTTTGTGTTTTATTGCCATCGGTTTGTGTGTATGACCGCTGAGGATAACATCAACATTCGCTTGTCGTGCTAACTGTGAGAATGTGACAGACGGAGAGTTAGGGAGCAAATATTGGTCGATTGAATCTATCGTGCCATGTACGAGCAATACACGAAAGCCTTCCCATGTGAATCGACATTGGTGGGGTAGCGTCTTCAAGAAATCAAGCGTTTCTTCTTTGAGCAACTTGTCGGCTAATTTCGGATTATTGACATCCATGTGTTGACGTATCCAGCGCTGTGTGATGGGTGCATCGCGGTCATGATTACCAAGCACAGTGGGAATATCTAATGCTTTGATCCGTGCGACAACGGCATCTCCATCTTTGCCTCTATCCACGAGGTCACCACAACATACAATGCGGTTGACCTGATGTGCATCAATATGATGTAATGCTTGTTCAAGGGCGACTAAGTCAGCATGGATGTCGGAAATTACGCCGATTTTCATGACCCATTCACGAACGCTTTCACAAAGTCAAGATACCCGCGCATGCCGTGTTTACGTGTCCATGAATTGATGGACTTATAGATACGCTTCAGGCAGAGAAGCACTGCGTCTTTGGTATAAGGCGGTAAGCTGTCTTCTTGCTTTTGCATCCAAAATTCGCAGGTGTTGATTAAGCGCTGAAAAATCAACTTCTCTAGCGTGGTCAGCTTAACATTTGGCTTGCGTTTACCTTTGATATCTGCATCGTAAGTGCGAATGAGTGCGGTCATTGCCTTATCAACGTTGTGATCGGTCATATCTGGATTTTTTTCGTATAATTCAACGATCCCAGATTCGATGTCGCGCAAAATCGCCTGATGTTGTTCTTCAAATGACTGCGCCATGTGTTTATTCTCCGAGGGTTTCTCGTTGATCTTCGGTACTGCCGTTGTGTTTATTCATTGCAATGTCGATGCCTGCTTTTAACCATGTTTCCACAGCATCTGAAGCGCGATCTACCATGATTCGTGCGCTGATCTCATCATCACCGACAAACGGCTTTAGCACATATGCCGCCGGGTCCATGCGCCCCGGTGGGCGACCAATGCCGATCCGTACACGGCTGATCTCAGAGGTTCCTAGGTGCTGAATAACACTTTTCATGCCCTTTTGCCCGCCAGCACTCCCCTTTAAGCGTAACCGTAATGTTCCAAATGGGGTGTCTAAATCGTCGTAAATGATGATCGTGTTTTCAACGCCGATCTTATAAAAGTCAGCCAAAGCGCGTACCGCTTGACCGCTATTGTTCATATAGGTTTGAGGTTTGGCGAGTAAGACGCGCTTGTCACGGATGACACCATCTAGCGTCACCGCACGGCGTTCGCTTTTTTCTCCGGTGATGTTCCAGCGTCGGGCGATTTCGTCAATTGTCCAGAATCCCACGTTATGTCGCGTGTTCGCGTATTTCTTGCCTGGATTCCCTAGCCCAACGATGAGGTATTTATTGGTCATTATCCTGCTCTCTATCGTCATTTATCGTTAACATCATAACAGGATTACGTGCAAATAATATGGAATATTCGGTTAAAGTTTATGTTTTACGTGTTTTGAAGTATTTCTATAGTGGTGGACAGAAGGGAGACATCTGCTGTCTCCCTGTTTGATCGTACTGTTCTATGCCATTTCTGTTTGGTGACGGAATTGGGTGTCGTAAAGCCCGGCGTATAAGCCATCAATTGCGAGTAACTCGTCATGAGTGCCGTTTTCAACAATTTCGCCACGATTAATCACGAGAATTTGATCTGCGGCGAGAATGGTGCTTAAACGGTGGGCAATAACGATACTTGTACGTCCCTCCATGACCTTTTTGAGGGCATCTTGAATCAGTGCTTCGGATTGGCTATCCAGACTACTGGTTGCTTCGTCAAGCACTAGAATACGTGGATTTTTCAGGATAACACGGGCGATGGCAATACGCTGTTTCTCGCCCCCACTCAGCCGATAACCACGCTCACCGGCGACAGTATCGTAGCCTTCCGGCAAGCCCATGATGAAATCGTGGATATTCGCTGCTCTACACGCCGCTTCGATCTCTGCCTGTGTTGCATCTAACTTCGCATAGAGTAGATTAGTGCGGATGGTATCGTGGAACAAATAGGTTTCCTGTGTGACCATGCCGATTTGATAGGCTAGTGAATCAAGCGCGACATCACGCAGGTTGTGCCCATCAATCAAGATATTGCCCTCTGTGGGGTCATATAGTCGTGGGATGAGATAAGTCATGGTCGTTTTGCCAGCGCCACTTGGTCCGACTAGTGCGACCAACTGCCCCGGCTCGATATTTAATGACACATTTCTGAGTGCGAGTTCACGCGCTTGTGTTTGTGTCTTTGGTTCTTGATCGTGTTTGGAGGTTTCGTCACCAGACAGCGCCGCCCGTACGCTATCCTGACCGCCACGCTCCACTTCAGTCAGCAAGTAGTTCTCGTCCACCTCATAAGCGAATGAAACATCATCAAAGACGAGTCGCCCGTCCACATTATCCAGAATTACGGGATTCTGCTTTTCTTCAATTTCTAATTGTAGGTCGATGACTTCAAACACGCGCTCAAAGCTAACCACCGATGTTGCGAAATCTACCGGTGCATTGGTGAGGGCTTGTAGTGGTCCATATAGTTGAGTGAGCAGGGCACCGAACGCGACAATTGTCCCGATGGTGAAAGTACCGTTGAGCACAAGATGACCACCAACCCAATAGACTAGCGCTGTTCCGATTGCACTAACAAGCCCGATAACCACAAAAAATTGTGCGCCAATGACCGCACGGTTGATGCCAATATCACGCACTTTGACCGCACGATCTTCAAAACGATTGATCTCATTGCGTCGACGTCCAAATAGCTTGACCAGTAATGCGCCGCTGATGTTGAGTGTTTCGTTCATCATGGCGTTCATCTGTGCATTGTGTTGCATCTGTTCACGGGCGATTTTACGCAAGATTCCACCAATCCGGCGCGCGGCTAATATGAAAAACGGCAGTACCATCACACCAAGTATAGTGAGACGCCACTCCATTGTCAGCATGAGCGCCATGGTTGCCAAAACAGTAATCACATTGGTGATAATGGAGACGATAGTTTCACTTACGGCGCGTTGTGCTCCGATCACATCATTATTCAGACGACTCATCAATTCGCCTGTTTTGGTATTTGTAAAAAACCGTAGCGACAGCTTTTGTAAATGTTCATACAGGCTAACGCGTAAATCATAGATTACGCCCTCACCGATTGATGAGTTGATACGGCGTTGAAACACGCGAATACCGCCGGATATAACCGGAATAGCAACAAGTCCAAGTGCGAGTAGATTCAAACGTCCGGTGTCATTGTTCGGGATAGCTATGTCGATAAGATCACGAAAAATGAGTGGAGTCATCAAACCAAGTAAGGTGGTCGCGACAATTGCGATAAGGAGAAGATTGATTTGTGCGCGGTAAGGTCGCGCATATTGCATAACGCGCATCAACAATGCACGCGTTACCTTTGGTTGTTCTGCATCTGCGGTACTACGCATATGAGCATACCAGCCGCCACCGTGAAATCCCATAAGTTTTACCTTTGTGTCATTGAATGCCTTATACCTCTCACTATAGCACCTTGGCGCATGAGATAAAACCATACAACTGGGTAGGATGGATAGTTGAAGTGTATAGGGTTGTTAGCCGTCGTTCATGTCATCGATGCTGAAGTTGACCTGTCCTGCAATCGTATCGTTGACGCTTAGTGTGATGATGTAGTTGCCCGGTAAAAATTCGAAGTCGGTTTGATCTGCAAAAAACCAGATGCAAGCGCGGTCAATTTCACCATAACTAAAGTCAAAGGTGGTTAAGGTTTGACCATCACGCGCCCACGATGTTTCTACAGTTGTGCCATTGATAAATCCGGTGGCGGTGGCGACGACGTAAATTTCGACGGTTTCAGGCGTAAAGGTGGATTGGACCGTGGTCGCGCAGTCGTCCTCCTGTACACTCGGGGCGGTGACAATGTTGCTGAGTCCGAGCGGGTTACGGAAGCTTGCCTCTGTCGGTACGGTGGGCTGGAAGGTAGGTAGGGCGTTGGCGGTTGGCGTGGGTGTACTGGGTGCAAGCCCAAAAGGTGTTGGTGTATTCGTAAATGGAGGGATAGTCACACCGGGGAGGCTGTTGACTGTGATACCGCGTGCTTCTAAGGTAGACACCATATCAATGCGCTGTCGTTGCACGCGAGCAAACTGTGTATTGACACCTTCTAGCGTAATTTCCAGACGTTCTGCATTAACGGTGGCAGTGGCGGCGAGTGCGGCGAGGTTGCTGGTCTGTGTGGTGGCTATCGCTTCTAATGTTTGTTGTTCTGTGCTTGCGCCACCACAGGCGGTGAGCATTAAGGCGATTAGGGGTATGATCATCCATCGCATAGATACGATCTCCATTGTCGCAGTTGGTCAACTTTTGCGGTTGGTCAGCGCAGAGTGTAACAGAGCTTGGATGGGTTTCAAGTTTTATTGTGGGGTTCGTCGGGTAAACGGTGGAAACCCCCTAACCCGAAAGTTAGGGGTTGTGACCTAAGAATTAGAATTACGGATATTCTCGATATACATAGTTGACAATTGGTTTTACTTGTTCGGGCATCTTACCATTGTAGGTTAAGCACAGATTGCTTTCTGCGCGGGTCATCGCTGTAAATAAGCGCTTTATCAAATCGACATCCGTTGTTTCTGAGTTTGATTGATGTTTTTCAAATAAGTTATTCAAGAATGGAATAATAACCATTTGAAATTCTAGCCCTTTCATCTTATTAAAGGTTTCCACATATACGCCTTTATTGCGTAGGCTAGCAAGTTGTTTGACTAACTTACGATGATGAACAAGAACAGCAACCTTAGATGGATTATCATGCTGAGCAATATGGCGATTAATCCAATCAATCTCTTGTCTTTCATTTCTGCATGCCACCAAGATCGGAATATCACCGTCAACGAGAAAATCTTTCTTTAAATCGGGTTCAATAATTTCATTATTTCCCTTGAGTATGAGATTACTTTGGATCAATGCATGGGC
>DAOTXB010000660.1:0-4712 GCA_034435575.1 Anaerolineae bacterium | reverse complement strand
GCACCGCACATCATCGACTTATCAGCCGATTTCCGCCTCAATTCGACTGAGGCTTATGAACGATGGTATGGTCAACCACACCCGGTACCAGAATGGTTAGATCGCTTCATCTATGGCTTGCCAGAATACAATCGTGATGCACTTCGTGGCACGAATTATGCTAGTGGAGTCGGGTGTAATGCAACAGTCCTCAACCTCGCCTTACGTCCACTCGCACAGGCTGGATTAATCACACAAGTTAACGCAGAGATCAAGGTCGGCTCATCCGAAGCAGGCAACACACACACGTCAGCGTCACATCATCCAGTCCGTAGTGGTGCGGTACGCACGTATAGCGCCACCCGTCATCGTCATTTAGCCGAAGCGCAGATGATGCTAGGAGACACATTCTCACTCAGATTTAGTGTTACCGCAATTGAGATGATACGTGGTGCACATCTGCTCGCACATGTTGATCTAAACGATACCACCACCGAACGCGACCTGTGGAAATTATATCGTGAGGCTTATCGGGATGAACCTTTTGTACGGCTTGTCAATGGAAAAACAGGTCTGCATCGTTTACCAGAACCGCGCGTGGTTGCGGGCACAAACTATTGCGACATCGGTTTTGAGCTTGATGACGATGGGCAACATCTTGTGGTGGTCGCGGCACTCGATAATCTGGGAAAAGGCGCCGCAGGCAGTGCTGTACAGTGCATGAACCTGATGCTTGACTTAAACGAATGTGCCGGTTTGCAATTCCCCGGCATTTACCCCTAGGAGCAAAACATGAACCCGATTTTAGTGATCAAATTAGGCGGTAGCACAGGCACACAGATGTCACGCGCTTACCGCGACATCGCAGAACTTTCACGCAATTACAGGGTTGTTGTCGTACACGGAGTCAGTGAGCGCATGGCAGACCTTTCTCATGCTCGCCAGATGCCGATTGAGATGTTGACATCCCCCGGTGGACATTCCTCACGCTATACCCCTGCTCCTGTGCGTGATCTGTTCGTAGAAGCATCAACACAGGTTAACCACGACGTCGTCAACAGTTTAGCCTCAAGTAATGCTTACCCGACCACAATGACCAATCACATCGTCGTACATGGGCAACGTAAGACAGCTATTCGCGCACGCATCAACGGACGTACGCGTGTTATCCGCGATGATTACAGTGGCAGAATCACCCATATCAATATCGACCCATTGCTTAGCAAACTTGCTGATAAACAAATTCCGATAGTTCCACCACTCGCTGATAGCGATGATGGTTTGCTCAATGTCGATGGAGATAGGGTTGCCGCATCCATCGCAGGCGCACTTAGCGCACAGTCACTCATTATCTTAAGTAATGTACGCGGGTTGTATCGCAACTTCCCGGACGAAGATAGCTTTATTCCACAAATCAACCGCACACAGCTTGAATCTGCGCTCAATTGGGCACAGGGGCGTATGAAACGCAAAGTCTTGAGCGCACAGCAGGCCCTCGAATCCGGTGTATCAGAGATAATCGTCTCAGATGGGCGTATCTCGCTCCCTGTGTCAAGTGCTTTAAGTGGGGAAGGAACACATTTTACACAATGATTGACATAACAAGAAACATGACCACGATTGAAGATCAACATACCTCAGGCGCTTATCCTAAACGCCCCTTAAGTATCATTCGCGGCGAAGGATGTAATGTATGGGACACAGACGGAAATTGTTACCTTGATATGACAAGCGCACAGGGTGTTGCGTTACTCGGGCATAGCCATCCTGAAATTGTTGATGCCATCACTACACAGGCGAACACACTCATCTCCTGTCCTGAGATCTTCTACAATAATCGACGTGCTGAGCTTTATCGCTTGTTGCATACTATTCTACCACCAGAACTTGACCGCTTTTTCCTGTGTAACAGTGGTGCAGAAGCAGTAGAAGGCGCACTAAAAGTTGCCCGCCTGCTAACTGACCGAGAGGGCATTATAGCCGTAAAACGTGGCTTTCATGGGCGGACATTGGGTGCATTATCGCTCACATGGAATCGAAAGTATCGTGAACCATTCAGCACATGGCAACCAACCGTTACACACACTACATTTGACGATTTTGAATCTGCCCAACAAGCCATTACACAGGAAACTGCCGCCGTCATTGTCGAACCTATACAAGGGGAAGGTGGTGTGCATCCAGCAAGTAACGCATATTTGAAGGAATTACGACATCTGTGTGATGCACATGGCGCGATGTTAATTATCGATGAAATTCAAACCGGATTTGGGCGTAGCGGACGATGGTTTGCCTTTGAACACGCCGAAATCGTGCCAGATATTGTCACAATGGGCAAAGGTCTTGCCGGTGGTGTACCCATGGGAGCGGTTGCATGGCGTGGAGAACTTGGCACTTTACCGCGAGGAAGTCATGGAAGCACATTTGGTGGTAACCCGCTTGCGTGCGCTACTGCAATCGCCTCGGTAACCACCCTTCGCGACGAACATTTACCTGACCATGCTCGTGATCTTGGCTCATGGATTATCGCAGAACTGCAAGCGATGAACCTATCGCAAGTGCGCGAGATTCGTGGGGCAGGGTTAATCATTGGTATCGAACTCCGCGGACGCGTGACACCCATACTCAAAGTCTTACAAGAACGTGGCATCCTTGCCCTACCCGCTGGACTTAACGTATTACGCTTGTTACCACCGCTGATTATAACCCGTGAAGAAGCTCAGACTGTCCTCACTGTACTTGAAGAGGTATTGGCATGATAGCAGAACTGCATACTACCACACAACTAACGACTGCCGAGCAATTACTTTTCGATCTAGTCAACATACCAAGCCCATCTCACGAAGAACACAAGGCTGTTGCTCATCTAGTTCGATGGATGCACGTCAACGGTTATGACAACGCGTTTATTGATGAGGCAGGTAACGCAGTTGGGATCATCGGACAGGGTGAGCGCGAAATTGTGTTGCTCGGTCATATTGATACATTTGGTGGAACACTTTCCGTATATGTCGATGATGATGTCCTTTATGGTCGGGGTTCAGTAGATGCAAAAGGTGCATTATGCACATTCACAGTAGCCGCAGCTCAGGCTGAACTTGCTGACGATGTTCGCCTTATCGTCATCGGCGCGGTAGAAGAAGAAGCCAGCACCAGCAAAGGCGCACGATATGCAAGTACCCAATCTCGACCAGAAATGTGCATCATCGGCGAGCCATCTCAGTGGGATCGGATCACACTTGGTTATAAAGGACGGTTGATTCTAGAGTGGCGTTGGAAAGGCGCGCTCGCACATAGCGCCAGCGCAACAATTAGCCCGGCTGAACATGCTGTCAACTATTGGCAAAGCATACAGACACACGTCACTAGTACGAATACCAACCGTAACACAATGTTTAGTCGTTTAGATGCCACCTTGCAAGAGATCAACAGCGGGCAAGATGGCGCGTTCGGATGGGCAGAAGCCGTGATCGGTTTTCGCCTGCCACCAGATATTGATCCGCATGAACTCGCAGAGTGTTTCCCCGCAGAAAACGACGCAACAGTGACGGTATACGGGCACGAACAAGCACATATCGCGGATAAGGACTCCGTGCTGAGCCGTGCGTTACGTAAAGCAATTCGCAATCATAACGGTCGCCCCCGCTTTGTACACAAAACCGGCACCGCAGATATGAATGTGGTTGCACCGATCTGGAATTGCCCGATGGTTGCGTATGGACCCGGCGATTCATCACTTGACCACACACCGGAAGAACACCTGAATCTCGACGAATATAACCATGCTATCACGGTTTTGACACACGCGCTCAGCACATTATGAGGTAAAGCATTATGCCACTTGAGAATTACAGCATCATCGAAAGCACACTCCGCGAAGGGGAGCAATTCAACACTGCGACCTTCAGCACCGCCCAAAAACTCGATATCGCGCATCAATTAGACGCGTTCGGCGTGGAAATGATCGAAACAACCTCGCCCTGTGCCTCACCACGTAGCGATTCAGACACACGAGCGATAGTCAACGCGGGGATAAACGCCCGCATCCTGACGCATATCCGTTGCAATATCGACGATGCAAAACACGCACTTGATACAGGCGTACATGGTATTGATGTCGTCATCGGTACATCGCCACAATTGATGCAACACAGTCACGGCAAAAGCATCCGCGAAATTATTGACCTCGCCGCGGATGTATTGGGGTTCATCCATGAACAAGCACCGGATATCATCCTGAGGTTTAGCACGGAAGACAGTTTTCGTAGTCGAGAGAGTGACCTATTGCGCGTATATCTTGCGATTGCAGATATGGGGTATGTGAACCGGCTCGGTATCGCAGATACTGTCGGCATAGCAACCCCGACGCAAGTTTATGACCTTGTGGATACACTCGTCCGCTTAACCGAATTAGACATCGAATTTCATGGGCATAACGATAGTGGATGTGCCATCGCCAACGCGTGCGCCGCTCTCGAAGCAGGTGCGACACATATTGATACAACCGTTCTCGGTATTGGTGAGCGTAACGGCATTACACCACTAGGCGGGTTGATCGCCCGTTTATACACTCTAAACACAGAGTATGTCGCAAAATATGACCTAACGCTTTTGCCACAGCTTGACCGCTTAATCGCAGATTATTGTGCGCTTGATATTCCATTTAACAACTACATTACAGGCAGTAGCGCCTTTACCCACAAAGCCGGAATCCACGCAAAAGCAGTAATCGC
>DAOTXB010000659.1:0-2444 GCA_034435575.1 Anaerolineae bacterium | reverse complement strand
TGGATCAGCATTTCTAGATAACTTTGAAATCTATCGGCATGATCTCGATACTGGCATCACTAGCTTAGAATATGTATTTCCCGAACAACATTATGAGATATTCAATGGGGCAACAGTGACTGCCGATGGTCAACGTATTGCGCTGTTTTCAACGGATTTATCTATGCCAGATAATGTAGCTGAGTTGGTGATAATTGACTTACAACAGGGTTCATTGGAGACACTCGCACAGGTATCACAGGACTTCATTATTGGTTTTCCCGATTGGTTGAACGGAGTAGGCGCATATATTGGAAACAGTGCGTCAATGCAATGGGTCGCCGATGATTCTGGTTTAGTAATCGCCTATCAACGATCAACATCACGCGGAACTACGCCATCACAAGGTATACATACTGTTCAGTATATTGATGTAGTAACGGAAGAAATTATTTCACTGGTTGATTTTAGTGAAATGCAAGAAACAACAAATACAGAAGCAGAAAGATCTCCAATTCTACGCGGATTGTTGGCTGGTTTTATTTCTTACGATAGGACGCAATTCTTTTATTGGTATCGTGATGAGAATAATGTGTCGCAGGTTGCAGGGTTACAATTGCCGCCCTCGGATAGTGTGGTTTCGGATGTTCAGAATACCGCATCATACGCATTATTTGAGCCAGTTAGTTCCATAAACATCATCAGTCAATCAGAAACTGTCGTTGTTGGAGATATGTTGTTCGTAGGACAATAGCGTTTCGCGTCGATACTTTATTAAAAGCGATGACACTATAGACCTTTCTGCAAGTTTTAGTTACCAGTAATACGGGAACCAATTCACCATTACATCATACACCCATCACGTTATAATGTGACCACATACACATGCCACAATCGGACAATAAATGCGCTACCTGAATATCGTAGAACTCATGATTATCAACGAAGAGCTTATCGGCAAACAATCACAATTGCGCGATGTTGACCTCTTAGAAGCGGCGGTGTTGCGCCCACAGGCAAGCGCTTTTGGCGACGATGCCTATAAAACGGTAATCGAAAAAGCGGCGGCGTTCTTCCATTCGCTCTCACGCAATCATGCCTTTGTCGATGGCAACAAGCGCACGTCTACTGTCGCTATGATTATGTTCCTTGAACTCAACGGCTACACAATCGTCTGGGACGATGCCGAAGCACTGGAATTTATCCTCTCCGCCGCGACAGGCGGGCATAAACTTGAGATCATCACAGCATGGATAGCACAGAACACGGTAGCCCACCCATGACACAGGATATACGGTATTTAACGGCGAGCGAAATTTATAGCATCAACGAGAACGTAACCGGCAGATTGCCCTTCGTGCGAGATCGCCATTTGCTCATTTCTGCTGTCAAGCGCCCACAAACAAAGGTCTTCGGGCAAGAAGCCTATCCAACCGTACTCGAGAAAGCGGCGGCGCTCCTACATTCTCTGGCGGCGCATCATCTCTTCGGCGATGGCAATAAACGCACCGCACAACGCGCCGTGACCGTGTTTCTGGAAGAAAACGGCATCGAACCTATATGGAAAGCAGGCGACTCCTACAAGTTCATCCTAGAAATTGCCATGAGCCGTCACGATGTCGAAGCTGTGACCGATTGGCTAACCGACCACACCCGCGAATCATAATCTTCCCCCCACATCACAGCCTATGGTAACATCCATTTCAGCGTGTAAACCCATAGACTGAACCGACAGCGCCATGCTAAAAATTGCACGTATGCTGATTTTTGATTGATTGAAAGAAGGACAATTGTGGAACTGCTCATTATATTTTTGCTCGCGCTCCTCAACGGTGTGCTGGCAATGTCTGAATTAGCTGTCGTCTCTGCCAGACGTGCCCGCCTACAAAATTTTATCGAAGACGGCAACGACAAGGCTAAAATCGCCCTAAACCTGGCGCAAGAACCGAACCGTTTCCTGTCTACTGTACAAATCGGCATTTCGCTGGTGGGTGTGCTAGCGGGAGCCTTCGGTGGTGCCACCCTCGCTGATGATGCCGCACGGTTGCTGGATAAAATCGAACCACTTGCACCACACAGTGATGCGCTCGGCTTCGTGCTCATCGTCGTGTTCACCACCTATCTATCGCTGGTTTTTGGTGAACTTGTCCCCAAACGGTTGGCGATTCGCGCACCGGAACGTATCGCTATGCTGGTTGCCACGCCGATGTACCGACTCTCTCAACTCACCTATCCGCTAGTTGTCATCCTCAGCGCCTCCACCGAGGGTATCCTGCGCCTGCTCAATGTGCGCGATAATGACGAACCCACCGTCACTGAAGAAGAGGTCGCCATGATGCTCCGCGAAGGCACAAAATCCGGCGTCTTTGACCGTAACGAGCGCGACATGATCGAAGGCGTATTCCGGTTGGATGATCTGCGCGTTAGTGCGTTGATGACTCCGCGTACAGAAATGACATGGTTAG
>DAOTXB010000658.1:0-3650 GCA_034435575.1 Anaerolineae bacterium | reverse complement strand
GCAATTTACCACTTTTTGATGAGCACATAATAGCAGGAAAACATGCCTTTGAGTGAACACTATGGTTAGGGTTTGCAAATGTGAACTAGAGATTGGTCTAAAGCAAACGCGCCCCCGATGGAGAGCGCGTCTGGTGATGTGACTTGCATGGTTGCGTCCTGACTGTTCGCCCGATTGATGCTCTTATCGTAGCAAAAATCAGGGGGTCAAAGTCAAGAACTTAGCCTCTGAAAAGAATTATTTACATACTGATTCTACGTATACCATCTATTTGGCAGTTCCCCATGCTGGAAAAGCATAGAAACTTCTAATGGTGGGACTGTCCGTTAGTTGTACGACTTGAGGTTCATCACTTTCAATTGTTTCTATGACATCTAAAACAAAGATTTCAAGATTATCTGTCACATCCTCATCAGGATTAGCGACAAAGACAATCATATGACCGTCGGGCGACCAATCCAAACCTAATGCACCATCTATCCTTTGACTTTGTGTGAGATTAATGGGATTTGGCATATCATCTGGCTCTAATTGCGAAACATCCATAGAGTAAATATCCCAATCCGCAGAACATGAAAAGGAAAAAGCAAGTTCGTTATTTACCGACCATGCCAAATTGCGGTAGAACTCACCTGCTGGGCATAAGTCGATATGACCTGTTATATTTACAGCATTGTCATCAATATTTCCGATTGCCATTTCATCCACATCTAAGACATAGATATTCTCAGCTTCAAAATTCCCAGTATCTGCATTTCGCCCCTCATCTCTATCACTGACAAACGCGATAAATCTTCCATCAGACGACCAAGCCAACCCCTGCAATCCATCGTCGGCATCATGCTGGGTAATTCTGGATGTATTAGTTCCATCAGTGTCCATAATGTAGATTTCCCAGTTACCATCCCGGTTAGAGATGTATGCAATACGGTCTCCATTCGGAGACCATATTGGGAATGTTTCATCGGAGTTTTCTTCAGTTAATTGAACGACATCTCCTGTGCCTAAGTCCACTTTGAAGATGTCTGTTGTTATGTTGGAACTATCAGGTGGAGAGTAGATAACAGCATCAAAAACAAGTTGGCTTCCATCAGGCGACCAACTTGGATGCTCTGAAGGCCCCGGCTCAATATCAGTTAATTGATTGATTGTGGAGACATCAGGATATACCATCATATGAACATCGAAATTGCTTATAAATGCAATTCTGGTGTTTTCAATGGGGATATGAGATGGCGTTTCCTCTTGTGCCGAAGTGTTTGAGAACCACATCAATACGCTACTAGCAAGAAGAAACAAAACTATACTGAATGAAATTTTGTGGGAGTTCGCCATATTTCTTATCCCCATTGAGATTCACTCCTTATCAACTACACTGGTCTTTCAACCCAAGATGATGGACTAGCTGAATATCCATAGTCAATGTGTTCAGGGAATTGTCCCATTCTTGGTGGTATCCACATTGCATAATTATTATATCCTAAAGTGCCTCCGACATCTGTTGGATTAAGAGGATTCAGGTATACGTCTTCTTGATGACACAATCATTAACGGCTGTCTGGCTCAATGAAGTACCATCTTCTGCCACTTGTTTATATGTGACATGCAAATGAGCATCATTTGTTCGACCAACCTGAGCGTAGCAACCAATTTGTTGACCCGCCCTAATATCAGTGCCATCAAGAGAAGACGGACTTGCACTTCCATCTGGACAATCAGCCAAGTGAGTATATTGAATTTCAAGACCTATGTTTTCGCCACTGAAAATCAACACCTTTAGCGTTCCAGAAGCAGAAGACCACTCTGTAGCTTGTCCAGCATGGATAGCATAAACTTTGCGCCCCGGTGATGAAACTGTGTCAGACAGTATGGAATTTCCTAGATTATGACCTACGTACTGCAACTTGACTCTGCCCAATATTAAATCAGAAGGTATTATCTGGCGACCATCGGTCTCATCAACAAAGTTGTCTATGTCAGCAATGTGTACATTTCCAGATTCAGTTTGAATACGTACTTTACGTACACCACCTTCTCTAAAAACATTCCAGAGAAATCCTGCATCTGAATAACTCACCATATCGACACCACAGTGATGTTCAGGATATAAAGACCCTTCAAAATTCCAAGCTGGACAGTTCTTTTCGTCGTCCGCAGCACCAACTTGATACCCAGACTGAGGGAAACCCTGAGTGATTGCATAAGGTATCGGGTTTCCTCTTTGGTCACAACCAAATGGTGAATACGGAGCACTAGTGCACTCTTGTTGGAAGCCATCGGACATGCCAGCTTGAATAACTTCTTGCAAAAACAGTCCGTAGGCTAGATCTGGTTCTTCAATACAGTTCTCAACAGCGCACGGATAACTCCCAGTAACATCAATAAGCATCACCGGATTGCCTTCAACCCAAGAGTAACCGTTCAAACTCATCGGTAGATTATTAGTACCTTCGAACGGATCAAGGCTGGGGAAGATACCCATGCTCGGATTATAGTACCGGGCGCGGAGATACAGCAAGTCGTTGTCGTCGGTTTGTTCGCCGGTGAAGCCGAAGCCTGTGTCGAAACTGCCATTCATTGCGAATGGTTGTCTGAAAACATGATACCGCCCTAAAAATGAGCATTTGCTCAATGATTCGTGCAGAATCACCAGCGCATTCACCCCGCGCTAAATTAGCTGTGATACACCTATGCTCATCTTGTCAATTATGCAAAATCCTATCACAAGGGGAAACTATGTCAGACAAACAGGGGTCATTAATTGCGCTCCATAATGTACACAAAATTTATAAGACCGCCGCGGGGGAATTCCCGGCACTCAAAGGCATTGACCTGAAAGTTGATCGTGGCGAATTCGTCGCCGTGATCGGTAAATCCGGCAGTGGTAAAACCACACTCATCAACATGATTACCGGCATTGACCGCCCCACCGAGGGCGAGGTCGTCGTCGCGGATACGCCCATCCACAACATGAAAGAGGGCAAACTCGCCGAGTGGCGGGGGCGTAACATAGGCGTGATCTTCCAATTTTTCCAATTGTTGCCCACGCTAACCGCGATTGAAAATGTGATGTTGCCGATGGACTTCTGCAATATGTACAGCACCAAAGAACGCCCGGAACGCGCTCTGCACCTGCTCGATCAGGTCGGGTTAGCGGATCAGGCGTATAAGATTCCGTCCACGCTTTCCGGTGGTCAGCAACAGCGTGTGGCGATTGCGCGGGCGCTGTCCAATGATCCACCATTACTCCTCGCTGATGAACCGACGGGTAATCTGGATTCTAAAACAGCGGGGTCGGTGTTTGAAGTCTTCGAGAACTTCATCGCACAGGGTAAGACCATCGTCATGGTGACGCATGATAATGACCTTGCCAGCCGTGTCACCCGTGATATTACTGTTGCTGATGGCATTATCGAATCTGATGCGTCGGTGGAGCGCAACCTAAGCAATAATGGTCATCATGAAGATGCAATCAAGGAGACCGCCAATGCTTAAGTGGAGTCCGCGCTGGCGCAAAATTTGGGCGGATTTGACCAGCAATAAAACCCGTACCGCCCTAGTGGTGATGTCGATTGTGGTCGGCATTTTCGCTGTCGGGTCGATTGCAGGCACATCCGCCATTTTAGACCGCGAAAGTAAGGCGCTGTGGG
>DAOTXB010000657.1:0-7211 GCA_034435575.1 Anaerolineae bacterium | reverse complement strand
CCATGTTTTCTACTGTGGGCGATTGTATTACAGCCATTCACCCATTTTTGATCGGATTTGACACGGGTGACTATAATCTCGGTACATTTGAGTATTTGGAAAGCACTATTGATAATTATCAGGGGGCGTTTATCAACGCGAGTCAGGCATCCGGCAATAACTTTACGACTGCAACGGTACTAGACCCGATGTGGGCGAGTGATCGGTTATGTGAAGCGGGCGAATCGCCATTGGCGTGTGAATATCGGATAAATAATCCAAGCGTGTCGGTGATTATGCTTGGCACGAATGATGTCGCCCGTTTTTCAGAGGATATGTACCGTTCGTTTCTTATGGAGATTATCGACTACACGATTTCACAAAATATCTTGCCTGTGCTGACGACATTCCCGACATTGCCTACATACTACGCGACGCAGAGCGAAGCATTTAACGCTGTCGTGGTCGATCTCGCAGAGGAATACGAGATTCCGTTGATTGATTGGCGCGATTCAGTCGCTGATCTGCCTAACTTTGGTATGAATTATGATGGCTTACATCCGTCTAATCGGGGTGATCGCTACATTGATTTTACAGGGGAACAAGATCAATATGGCATGACGTTGCGTAATTTGCTCACTATACAAATGCTCGATTCAATCCTCTCTGTTGATTAATCAAACCCGAAAAGATGAATCAAAAAGGGATGAACGCGAACGTCCATCCCCTGTGTGTTAGCTTAAATGAACCGCCGCTTTAGCCAAGACCAAGCAGTGCGGCAACTTCGGCGGGGATCAACACGCCGTCAATGACGTGGATCACGCCGTTGTCCGCTTCGATGTTGGTGGCGATGACATTAACGCTGTCATTGAGAACCACACCATCTTCGGTTACGGTTACGAGTACGGTGTCGCCGAGCAGGGTTTCAACATCCTGTCCATCAAGCGCAACAACGTCTTCTTCCAGAACAGCGCCTGCAACCACATGATACAGTAAGACCTGTGTCAGCAGTTCACCCTGTGTTAGGACAGCATCAACCGGCAGACCGACAACCTCGAGTAATGCTTCAAAAGCGGCATCATTCGGTGCGAATACGGTCAGAGGACCTTCGCCACTCAGTGCGTCGATGATTGAAGGATCAGCGGCTTGTACAACCTCGAGAAGCAGGGTGAATTCTGGCTCGTCGCCCTGTGCGCTGGCTACGACGATGTCGGCGATGGTGTTACCCATCATGTCCATATCTTCTGACATATCCTCGTCAGCCATTTCTTCGCCATCCATGTCTTCCGCCATCTCTTCGCCATCCATGTCCATCATATCCATGGAGGGGTTCAGGGGCAGACCAAGTGCTTCGCGAACTTCGTTCGGGAGCAATACTTCGTCGATGACGTGGACAATACCGTTGTCGGCTTCGACATCGACGGCGGTTACAACTGCACTACCATTTAGTTCGATACCACCGGCGGGCAGTGACGCGAAGATCACTTCAAATGAGATTTCTTCACCACTACTGCGTGATTCACGGTTCAGGAATGTACGAACGGTGCCACTATCAGCCCCAATGATGTCATCGGAGGTCAAAATGCCCGGTACGACATGGTAACGGATAACGGTGGAAAGCAGTTCGGTTTCTGCAAGCAGTTCTTCAGCAGTCAGACCGAGTGCGCCAAGCAGTTCTTCAAAGGCGGCGTTGGTCGGTGCGAATACTGTAATGTCCAGACCTTCGTTAATCAGGGGCAGTTCGCCACTTGCTTGAACAGCGGCAACGAGTGTGCTGAATGTTTCCGGCATAGAAGCGGCGACACCAGCGGCAGAGTTACCTAATTGTGCGACGAGTGCGGCTTGTGCAACTTCTTCAGCTAGAACTTCGATATCTTCTACTATAGCGCTGTTGAAGATTACGTTATCAATAGCGTGTACCACACCGTTTGATGCGGCGATGTCTGCGATAACAACATCAGCAACACCGTTAATGGTGATGCTACCATCTTCGTTCACAGCAATGCCGATACCTGTGCCGGGATAGAGGGTCGGGACAACCTGACCATCTAAGCTAGCAACTTGCGGTGAGAATACTGCACCGGAAACAACATGGTACAGGAGAATGTTTGTCAAAAGCTCTTGATCCGCAATGACATCACCCAATGTGACGCTGAAGTTTTCTTGCAGGAACGTATCCAGGTTTTCAAATGCCTGGTTCGTCGGTGCTAAAACGGTCAGCGGTCCAGGACCGGAGAGTGCCTGCGCGATTGCAGGATCAGCGGCTTCGACTGCCGCTACCAACGTGGAAAAGTCCGCGTTACCAGCGGCGATTTCTAGAATGGTGCTCTCTTGTGCGTTTGCGACGGGAACTATCGCAAGCAACAACATGAGAACAGTGACAAATAAAAGTGAGAACTTACGCACTGTACTACCTCCGTGTGTGTAAAAAGTAAAAAGAATTTTACAAATGTCTTACAATGAAACAAATTATAGTATAAAAGTTGACGATTAGAGAATATTTAAATGCTACTAAGAGACAAATAAGGTAAAGTTCATATCATCCTCTCATAATCTTGCGCCAATTCACTATTTTATTGCAAATTTCTAACTAAAATCCCCCATAATCGCGTACACCATGACCCCTATAGAGGAGAGGAAAAAATTAAGAATAATCCCTACTGCTTGCCACTGACCAAGGAATACCTGACTTTCTATGATCGCACCGTGCGAGCCGAAACCGAGGACATCTGCAAGGGCGGTCATCGCCGCCAGAACCAGCCCTGTAAGTGCTAATCGTGTGCCGATTTGCTGTGCTAACGTGGAGTGCTTAAAGGGGTAAAATGTAAATTTCACATATACCAGCGCTCCCCAGATTAATAGGGTATAGCCAATCAGCACCGTAAAGATTTGTACCAATCCAATGCCCGGTGTTGGCGGCAGACCGGTCAGCCCGGGGAATAACCCCATGACAGTGAGGATAATGCCCAATGCGCCGACCACGATACCCAGTTGTGCGATGCGTGTCACGCTGGCAATCCCTCACGTAATTTACGGAGCATATTTCCACTCATAATTGCAGTAATATCCGTTTCTTCATAACCGCGTTCCCGCAGGGCAGGGATAAGGTGATGCAAGTCCGCGACAGTGTCTATTTCTTTGGGAATGCTACTGGCACCAAACCCGCCATCAAAGTCGCTACCGATTCCCACATGCGATGCACTGCCCGTTACCTGACATATATGATCGATAATGTTAATCACATTTTGTAAGGTAATCTGTGCTTTGCGGTCTGTACTGCGCCATGTGCCATCCAGAAAGGCATTATAAAGCACTACGCCCATCACACCATCCCGTTCTGCTAACCGACGGATCATAGGGTCGGTCAAATGGCGGTCAGTGTTACAGAATTTTCGTGGGTTGCTATGACTGGCAATAATCGACCCGGGATAGAGATCGAGCGATTCAAGAAATGAATCCTCTGCCATATGTGACACATCCAACACCATGTTATTGTCTGCCATGATGTCTAGCAATTCACGACCAAGATCAGTTAATGCGCCCGGTTGTCCGGTACCGCCACTATAACGAGATGCCATCCATGCAGGACCAACGATGCGTAAGCCCTGCTCCAGCCATAGCTCAAGTTGTTGAGGTTCACGGATAGGGTCGGCATTTTCCATCAAGAGTACGATCCCCTGTTGGCGATCTTTGACAGATTTATCCGGTTGCCAGGTTGCTAGCACTGCATCAAGGTCGTCGCTCGTCTCGATAATGCGTACACGTTCGGTTTCATCGGCGAGGCGACGATAATAATCAAGTTGCTGTTGAGCGAGTGTGAAGGCTTCTTTGTCATCACGATACTTGACGGCATCCCAGGGCGAGGTGTTTTTGCTATAGGGCGCGACGAACAATGTGCCGAAAATAATTGCAACACGTCCTACGATAGCTTCCGATAATCCGATTGTCGCCTGACCCCCAGCACGTTGTGCAATTTCTGAGCCTGCTTCTAGCTGTCGTTTGCGTAATGCCGCGATTTGATAGTCCCGATTAAAACACATTGCGTTGTAGGCAATATCCTGATGCGCGTCAACGATAATCACGTTGCCCCCTTCTCTCTGCGTGATGTGAATGCATGCTATTGTATGCCTTATGGCTTTGTTTGACAAAACCAAGTTGTCTGATGAAATTTAGCAATTTTAAGTCTCTGCTAACCACAAAGGGCTAATATAGAATCAAATTCTAGAAATTTAGCACTCTCTAAACGACAAACAAATCTAAACGGTGTTATTTTTTCGTAAGAGAGGTTGAGTAATGTATTGGTATCAAGGGAAGCAGAGGAGTAATCTGAGTGAATAGTCAAAAACGACCTGGCATTATTACAGGAGCAATTGTGGGCATTCTGCTTACGGCTCCATTGATAGTAGTTTTTTATCTGGGCGATCAAATTGCAGGATTGCCGTTTGTTCCGTTCGACATTTTTGATTGGGTGGGACGTGTTACTCCGGGAGAATTAATCACATTTGTGATTGATACGATGGTAAACACAATTACCGCCCTTAACCTTGGCAGTGAGCTATCAAGTACGGCTAAGACCGCTGAAAATATTATGGCACTCGGTATGACCATGACCCTCGGCGTAATCGCTGGGGTGGGATTATTCTTCGTGTTGAATCGCTCTAAAAATGCCAATCCTTACCTGTACGGTGCAGGCATGGGGGCGGGCATCGGTCTTTTCCTTATTTTGATCTTCAATGAAGTGAACCTGACAGCGACTGCCGATACAACCTTGAGCATGGCGTGGATTTTCCTCACGTTTACGCTGTGGGGTACGGCGATTGCATGGATATATAGCGATCTTCTGGATATTCCGGCAAAAGCTTCTGCTGAAAAAGCGGTGACAGATTCGAGCGCAACCCCTCAAACCGTAGGCGGTGCAGTGGCAGTTAGCGCAGATTCTTCACAATTAGATCGTCGTCAATTTTTGGTGCGTGTGGGTGGTGCAACCGCAACCTTGACGGTACTTGGGGCAGGCTTGAACTTATTCTTACGTGCCAACGAAGAAGAACCGGCTACAACGACCATTGCCTCGCTCACGGGTGAAACCGCCGAGGATACCGCAGATGTAGTCATCCAACCTTCACCGGATAGCATTGGTGAAGAATCGGGTATTCCTGATGATCTGCCGAATGCGGGCGCAGAACCGGAACCGGCACCGGGTACACGCCCTGAATACACACCGCTAGATGACCATTATCGGATTGATATTAGTTCGCGTCCGCCGATTATTGACGCGGCAACATGGACGCTGGCAGTCGGTGGGCTGGTGAATAACCCGACAGAATATAGCTTGAATCAATTGATTGAAAATTACACACCAACCGAGCGTTATGTGACGATGAGTTGTATCTCTAACCGTGTTGCCGGGTCGCTGATTAGTACAACCCGTTGGACAGGTGTAAAACTGCAAGACATTATCGAAGAATGGGACATTGACCCCGAAGCAACATATCTTCGTATTACCTCTGCCGATGGCTTCGACGAATATCTGTCATTAGAAACCGTGCGTAATGATGACCGGATTATGCTAGCCTATGCGTGGGATGGTCGTCCGCTGAAGCGTAAACATGGTTTCCCGCTTCGTATTCATATCCCAAATCTGTATGGCATGAAGCAACCCAAATGGATCACCGACA
Source organism: Anaerolineae bacterium (assembly GCA_034435575.1). Lineage (GTDB taxonomy): Bacteria > Chloroflexota > Anaerolineae > Aggregatilineales > Phototrophicaceae > JAVJSU01. The sequence continues at coordinate 1,557 of DAOTXB010000657.1, read as the reverse complement.
TTGAAGCTGTACCGGAGTGGGACGAAGGGTATTGGGTGCGTCGTGGCTGGTCAGCGGTTGCTGAAGTGAACACAACCTCGGTAGTTGATACAGTTGCCGATGATGAAGTTTATGAAGAAGATGGCGCAACCTATGTGCCCATTGGCGGAGTCGCTTATTCGGGTGCGAAGGGCATTTCTAAAGTTGAAGTACAGGTTGATGAAGGTGAATGGTTCGAAGCTGAATTGCGCGAACCGCTCTCAGACACATCATGGTACATCTGGCGTTATGATTGGGCATTTGAGGAAGGGACACACACCTTCCGCGTGCGTAGCTATACCGATGCGGGTGGCATGCAGACCGGTACGGAACGAGGCACACGTCCTGATGGGGCGACTGGCTGGCACAGCACTCGCCGTGACGTGGAAGCACCTGAAAGCGCATAAGCTAACGATCATTATAGACTCACAAAGCGGGGGCATATCACCTCCGCTTTTTTGATGCATATCTTAGTTAATTAGCGCGCTTTAATCTCCACTGAGTGCCTTCGCCATCGAATTATGCGTTTTCTTTGGTTGATAGGGCGGAACGTCGTTCAGGCGTGCCCTGATCTCGTTGACGGCTTGTGCGCCTTCGGTGTTGAAGTTATACATCGCACCTTTGCCTTGATAAAACACCCCGACCAGATACAAGCCCGGATACCCTTTCACCTGTCGCTCGCCACCTTCATCAAGTTCATCGAGGCGCAGGGGCCAACCATATTTATCATATGCGGTAATGTCGACATCAAGATAATCATAGAGCGAGAAGCCATATCCCGTTGCCATGATGACCGCATCAACGGCATAACGTTCCCCATTTTCGACAATGACGGAATCCTTCGTGAACTTGATCGGACCGTCTACCGATTTTACGCGTCCGTCGCGTACCGCCTCCACAAGTTCCCAACCGCGTGTCCCGCCTGCCGCCGAGCTTTCCTGTTCGTTGCTGGGTGTTTTTATGCCTTGCATCTGCTTGTCATTATATTTGATTGACGTAATTTTGTTATAGAGCGGGTCACCGATAAAATCTGGCAATTTTTCTGAGATGATCTTCCATAGGTGTTTGGGTAATCCGAATGGATAGCGCGGACGTAAGACCACACCTGTTCTTTGCGATAGATAAACGGGCTTACAAGCGAACGTGTTGCCAAGTTCAGACGCAATATCCACACCACTCGGACCGTTGCCAACCACCATCACGCGCTTGTCGAAAAACGGGGCAGGGTCAAGATAATCCTGTGCATGAAGGATTTGCCCATTGAACACATCCATGCCCTCAATGCGCGGCAAAAGTGGTTTATTAAAGCGTCCTGATGCAGAAATGATCGCACGGTAGACATCCTCACCGGAGTCATTTTCTGTATGCCATTTTACGCGCCAGTAATCACCATCCTGCCAGACGCGATCAACCGTTACACCAAGACGAATGTTGAAATCATGCTTTGAGATGTAATCACGCAAATAGGCATGATACTGCTTGCCGGTGGCGAACAGTCCATAATGTAAGGGGAACTTTTGACCGGGCAGATGCGAGAAA
>DAOTXB010000656.1:0-2285 GCA_034435575.1 Anaerolineae bacterium | reverse complement strand
CATCAGCAGGCAAGATCGCGTCAACACTTTGGAGTAAGCCGCGTGTCGATGCGGTAAGCCGTTGTGCAATATCATCATCAGACTGAACGGCTACTTTTAGCAGAGCATTTTCTAACTCCTTTAACGGTTGTGTGTTTGGGGTCATGTCCACAATAAAGTTATTTGCCCATTGTTGATCGATACTGCGCCGTATTGCTGGCAATAAACCGGCACGTACAACACTGGATTTCCCGCTCCCACTAGGACCTACAACCGCGAGAAATCTTCCTCCGTTATCTTCATCAGCACTGAGGCGTTGCATCAACGCATTGACCAAGTCATCGCGTCCATGAAAATCAGCAGAGTCGCCTTCCTGAAAAGGTCTCAGCCCTTTATAAGGATTCGGTGGACCCGCATCAAGGTTGATAACTGACGTAATTGCCCCTTTAGCACCAAAGGGGTTGAATACAGAAACGGGCGTATTGGCTTCTGGCAATTGTTCTGTAACAAAGTCCAGTTCATTGACTACACGGCGAAAATCTTCTGCAAGCTCTATCACATGATCGTAACGAGTATGTGGCTTCTTTTCAGTTGCACGCCAGATTACAGTATTAAGTTCGTCTGGAAGATTAGCCCGAAAATCCTGAAGTGGGGGTAGGGGGGTGTCTGTTTGATGCCTGAGTAATTCCATAAGTCCAACACCCTCAAAAGGATGAGAGCCTGCTAACATCTCGTATAGCACCAAACCCAGACTATAAATATCTGCTTTCTTGGTAATTGTTTCCCGTTTAATCTGCTCAGGTGCGATATATGCCGGTGATCCATGAATGACATCTTCATCACCCATCGCGGCGAGGTTGACTGAGTTTGCTAAATCAATTGCGATACCAAAATCAGTTAAGTAAGCATTATTATCTTCGTCCAACAAGATATTTGCTGGTTTAATATCCTGATGCACCACATCATTACGATGTGCAACCGATAATGCCCCCGCAGTTTGCTCTAGCACACGCGCTACAGTTTCTAGTTCCCATAAGATACCACGTCTAAATGTATCTAATAAGCTACCCCCGCGTACAAAACGCATCACTAAATATGCGCCATCCGGGTCACGCCAGTAATCATAAAGTGGCACGATATTGGGATGTTCCAGACGGGCGACGAGGTGTGCTTCCGCCTCAAAATTCCGGATAAAAGAAGGATCATTGGCATAAATGGGTAGGATTGCCTTAATGACCACTTCTCGTTCGATAACATCCTGATACGCACGATAGACAACACCGAAGCCACCTTCGCCGATTTCCTCGATCAGCCGGTAACTCCGAATTTTTCGACCTCTTGGATTTTGCATAGACTATTACTTCCTGATGGTCTGTCACTGGTTAGTTAATTAAAAGCGAAATAAATTGAAATGTAACAATGTTTAATCAAGATTTATATACAAAAACAGACAAAATAGCGCCAATAATTGTGATAAAATTGTTTAAAATTAATTTTTATTTGGTATGTAAAGTTATGTTCAATTGATTATTACGTGATTATTTATCTATTATATAAGCGACCGTAACCATGTGGCGCATAAAATTACCAACTATTTCTATCATCGTGCTGATAACTGGTTTATTCATCGCATCGTTGTTTTCATCGCAATCTATATCCCATGCACAATCTTTAGATCGTCTTCGTCTCACGTCAATGTGTTCGCCTGAACCACACTTGTATCGTGTTTGGCGTGTTCGTAATTCAAATAGTGTTGATGTAAATTTTACCTGGGATGTCTATGGCACGGCACAATCTGGTAATGGTACAGCAAATGCAAATACAGATACATTTTTTCAAACCACAACGATAGAGGGTGCTAATACAACACGTCTCTTTGCAAGTGGGCAACCGCAAGATGTAAAAGCGAGCCAGCCAAACGCTTGTAATCCAACACCAATACCACCTCCAACCACTATACCAACAAATACGGCAACGGCAACCGAACAACATACAACAATTTGCCATATCCCACCGGGTAATCCTGCAAACCAGCATACGATCATTGTAGGCGTTTCCGCTGTAGATGCTCACCTCAGACATGGTGATATACTTGGGGAATGCGAAGCACCAACTAATATTCCAACGCAGACCGCAACAAATACACCGACAATGACGCACACACCTACGAACACAGCGACGCTTACGTCAACCCACACTGCAACCCATACGGTGACCGCCACGAATACGCCGACTTCAACGCACACACCGACGAATACGCCGACTTCAACGCACACACCGACGAATACAGCGACGCTAACGCATAC
>DAOTXB010000655.1:0-2399 GCA_034435575.1 Anaerolineae bacterium | reverse complement strand
AGAATTCTTCCCGATCATAATTGACGACGCGATCTACCAATGGGACGATGAGGGATTAGCACTAGAACCAATCGATATACAGATTGATCCGTTTTCAGCCTTTGCATTGATTTCACCGAGCGGGCAATACGTCGCCTATCAATATGAGCACTCAACGCCTGTCCAGGATCAATATGCCGTTCAAAATCTCACGCCCAGTGATATCTACTTGATTGATTTGCACTCAAATGAACCTCGCCGAATCGCAGACTCTGTCGCCGACACACCCACTCTGCGAGGTAACCTCACGTGGTCGTCTACTGGAACAACCCTGCTATGGCAGGAATACGTAATCACCTCCCAAGATACCCAACAACGGGTGATGGCGTATGATGTGGATAACAACTCGGTTGAACCGATTCCCATAACGTTCATTAGCGGTGACGGTGGCTTGCGGCGAGCAGTGAGTATGAAAGGAATCGCCGATCATCTCGTCTTGTTTGATCTCAGTGGTGTCTATGGACAGCCGCTAACCATCTATTCCATGGACGGTACGGAAATATTCAGCGATCGGATTATCCCACCTGCACTGTATGACGCATACAATCGATTTGATCGGATTGTGCCAATTGTTGTGAACGGAAACGAACGACTGGCAGTGTACTATCCCACCTACAATCAGTGGGACGTTTTCGACGTGGATGAGGGGATATTCACGCCACTATCACGCGGCACGGTCATTGTCGCCAGGAACGTTCAGGGATCACAAGATGGTCTGACGCTGTCGCTTGAACCGATCTCCGGAGCCCATGAGATCGTCGCGATCACGGAGGATGGACAACAGATTCTGACCGGTATTCCCCTCGGTACACAAGCGGTAGTCACGCCTTCAGATAATGGCATACTGTATGTGCAAGACGGACTTCACTACTGGCATGATGGGGAGACTGTTCGGATTCGTGATCTCGATACGGTCTATGCCACCTTACCGTTCAACATGATGCAACGGTACGTGTTGCGTGATCCGCAACTTGATCTACCGTCCAATGATTCACATGAAAACCTTGTAGAGCGCCGCTGTGATTTTGATTCACGCGCTCAGTTTTCAGCGCTACCTGCACAGATGACTTTGAACGCGCCCGCCAATGTGTACTTATACAGTGATCCGATACGTCAGTTTAACGGGCAATTGGAGACAGGTAGCGAAGTTGTCATTTATGATGCCGTATGTAGTGTGAACGCTTTCAATCAAATGCCATCCTGTTTCTGGCATGTCGAAATTGATGCACGACGCGTCTGGGTCGAGACTGACTGTGGTATCGCCGCTGGATAGAGCTAAATTTACACTAAACATGGATATTTGAGACATTAGCTATGGAAAAAGAGAAACCTAAGCGATCACCGCCTGTGACTGATGACATCAATTGGTTGGCGATACTCATTCATTACGGCATATGGCTACTAATCCCTTATGTGATTCTGGGTGGGAGAACCGACGACATCAATTTCTGGGAGGTCTTCGATTACGGCATTGGACGTTTTGTACTCCTAGCAGTCGTCCTGTGGCTGTGTAGTGTTTCTACAGTGCTTCTGATTAATCTCCACATCAGAGATGTCACCCCGTGGATCTGGTTGATTCCGTTCAGTCTGTCATTTGTTATGATTGCATTCAGCATACTTGAGAGCGCGGGCGTGCTATCTGATGTGGAGTCCGGCTACGAAATCGCCTTTGCGGTTGTCGCTGGTCTATTGGCAGTTGTCCTACCGCTGATAGATGGCGGTGAGTTCCGACTTCGAAACGGCATGATTACCGCTGTTATACTGGGGATTGTCTGGGGCGCGGGTGGAATCACTGGCGCATTTGCGGGATGGGCTTTCCTTGATGCAGTATTTGCATTGGATCCTGGATATGGAGGATTTGTTTATGGGTTTATGTCCGGGTTTGCGCTTGCCGCGACATTAACAGGGCTGGTCCTCATTTTGCGAATCAACCGTGCAAGAGGCATTCACACTCTATTTGGAGTGTCTGTCCAACTTCGCCCCATTGTTCTGGCAACCCTTGCCAAATCTCAGCGCAAGGTAACTTTACCGGACGCGACCAATGGCAGTCCACGAACGGGATACTTCGGTGGCTTCAGCATAGTGTTCATCATTGTAATATTAGTTTTGACATTACTGTGGGTTGCAATATCAGTCCAAAGATCACAGGCAGTTGCATCTGTACCACCCACACCGACAAGGTTTGCTACGCCAACGCGCCTTCCTGTTAACCCAACGTCAATACCGACACAGGATATCTTTGGACAAATAGTAAGTAGGTCAACTGAAACAGCGTCAAGTCTCAGAGCAATTCTGGACAACGCACCCGACTGTATTCAACGCCCAATTCTCAGCCCACAACGCCTACTGTTCACAACACA
>DAOTXB010000654.1:0-2484 GCA_034435575.1 Anaerolineae bacterium | reverse complement strand
TGTGTTGTGAACAGTAGGCGTTGTGGGCTGAGAATTGGGCGTTGAATACAGTCGGGTGCGTTGTCCAGAATTGCTCTGAGACTTGACGCTGTTTCCGTTGCCATAGTCGATATTTGCCCGAGGGTGTCTTGTATCGGTGTCGGGTTGGCTAGAACATGTGTTGGTGTAGGAAATCTTGTCGGTGTAGGTGGCATTGATGCAACCGCCTGTGATCTACGGACTGATATTTCTACCAACAGCAATGATCCAACCAGAATCGTAGCGATTAACAAGATACTGATACCACCTATGTATCGTAAGTGTCGTTTGTTTGAGTTGAGAATAGGCACCTTGCGCTGAGACTTAGCAAGCCTTTCCAAAATAATAGGACGTAGGCGGTCAGATACACCGAGAAAAGTATATATTCCTCGTGTATGGTTGATTCGGAAGATGAGGATCAGCCCTGTTAATGTGGCGGCAAGTGCAAAGCCTGAAAAAATACCATAGACAAATCCACCATATCCGGGATCTAATCCGAACACCGTATCAAAGAAACTCCATCCTGCAATTGCTCCAATGAATCCACCGAACCCCCAGGCAACACCGAGCAATACAACGGTAACGACACTGTCTTTGATCCGGAATTCACCGCCATCAATTAACGGTAATACGACTGCCAACAGGCTTACAATAGATGCAAAAGCAAATTCGTAGCCGGACTCAATATCGATTAGAACGTCACTACTTTCAAGTATGCCAAAAGTAAACAAGATAAATGACAGATTGAACGGAATCAACCAGATCCAGGGTGTGACATCTCTGATGTGGAAATTGACAAGAAGTACCGTAGAGACACTACATAACCACAGGACGATTGATAGGAGTATAAAGCGCCCAATACCGTAACCGAAGACCTCCCAGAAATTGATGTTGTCGGTTCCGCCACCCAGAATCACATAAGGAATTAGCAGCCATACGCTGTGATGAATGAGTACTGCTAACCAATTGATGTCATTAGTGACAGGGGGGGGCGTTCGTTTGGGCTTCTTGTTTTCCATATCGTAATAATCCTTACCGCGTAAATACCGCAGTCGATTTCGATCCAGATGCGTTCTGTATCAACCTCGACATGCCAAAAGTAGGATGGCATTTGACTAAAAACGTTCACACTACATATAGCATAAAACATCCAATTGTCTGCCATATTGCCGTATAGGATAAGCATACACGTAGACATTGTTGGGAGAGGCATTGTATAGAGCGTGTTGATCAAGCACGGTTATCATGTTTGTATTGATAGGCGATGAATTACCTTTCGGGAAATCGTCGTTAAGGATCAATCCATCTATCGAGCAGTTCTAATGCTAATGCCTCTTCGTCATGCAGACCACTAACATCCCTGTGATGGATAATACATTGTTTTAGTAACTAAGCAGTCGCAATTATCATCCTCGGTTTTTGTGTACTCAATTATCTAGCCTATCTAGCGTATATGACAGATATATGACGATGGCTTTACAGATCAAAGACAACATAAGCAATCAGTACATTTTGTCATTAAATTGAAATTTTGCTGTCACTATAATGTCTCACAACTCACCTAGACTCAAGCTATCGAGAAAATTGTTTAGAGGAAACACGATGATGAAAAGATACCTTCGCCGTCTTATTCAGTTGTTGCCAACTTTTGTTCTAGTATTCGGCTTCGTCGCACATGCTGGTCAGTCGTCAGCTTTAGGACAAACCAATGATCAGTCGGATGAGATTGACAGTTATTTGCAGACCCTGACCGATCACGGGTTTTCTGGTTCCGTACTTGTCGCCATAGACGGCGAAATCATCATTGCGGAAGGCTACGGTCTGGCAGATGATGCGAACCAGATTGTCAATACTGTCGAAACGGTGTTTGATACTGGATCGCTATCGAAACAATTCACCGCCGCCGCTATTATACATCTTGTGGAGACAGGACAATTGCGCCTTAGTGACACACTAGCGGATATATTCGATGACGTGCCAGCCGATAAAGCAGAGATTACGATCCATCAACTATTGACTCATTCGTCAGGGTTACGGGACTATGTTTATGATGGCGCATATCAACTCGAACGTAATGAGGCAGTGCAACGGGCTTTTGACGCACCCCTTGTCTTGGAACCGGGCGAACGATACCTCTATTCAGATACGGGGTACGGGGTATTAGCAACAATAGTCGAGCTGGTTTCAGGTCAAACCTTTCAAGAATACCTGCATGAGCACCTGTTTTCACCTGCCGATATGCAACACACCGGTTTCTACAATGAATCGCATTGGGAATCACTACCGATTGCTCGCGCTTATTTCAATGCGACAGATCGAGGGTCTGTTGACGAATTGCCCGGTCCTTATTGGGATATTCTGGGCTTCGGCGGCGTTATGACCACAGTCGGTGATCTATACCGCTGGCACTTGGCATTACAAAACAACATTGTCTTATCGCCGCAATCCGTCGAATTGTTATTTACA
>DAOTXB010000653.1:0-2215 GCA_034435575.1 Anaerolineae bacterium | reverse complement strand
TTGGTGGTGATTGTGCCTCAATGGATGGATTCGTAAATACTGTACTTAAACTTATGCTGAACAATACAGCCAGAAGCAGTAACTTTTTCATATATTCCCCTAATGTAAAAACGTCATGTTTATATTTTACACCCGACTATATACAATTTATCTTAATTGTTATGAATTTCACGTATGAAAAGGTAAAGATTTCCTTACCGGAGCAACAATAAAAGGAGAAGCCGATGACAGCACTTCTCCTTGTGGGTAACTATTCAATTGTATAGAGGTGTTTGACGCTTAGTCGTTAAATAACCCTATTCGTCGAATAGAACTATTCGTAGGACAAAACCTCACGCAAGGTCAAGCGAGACGCACGACGCGCAGGCAGATAACTTGCCAGGAACGCCAGCACCAGCGCCAACACTAACCACAAGCCCGCGCCGGAAATATCGAAGCTATAGGCGAGGGGCGCGTTACTGAACGCATTGCCCACACCGTCGCTCAAAGCACGGCTAATTGGCAATGCCAGAATTGAGCCGAGCACCCAGCCGATAATGCCGACGAAGACCGCTTCGATGATGAAAATGCCCAGTACCTGAAAATCACTCGCGCCAACTGAACGCATCACGCCAATTTCGCGCATCCGTTCCAACACATTGATGCTCGTCGTACCGGCGATGCCCAATCCACCGACAATCGCCAGCAAGCCCGCCAATAGCAACAGTGAATACACCAGCGTGTTAAAGCGTAAGTCGAAACTGCTCTCCAGCGCGGCACGGGTTTCTGTCCCGTCGATCAAGAATCCCGCAGGGGCAAACGAGTCGCTCAGGTCTTGTACCACGCCATTCTGGAAATCAGCGTTATTTTCTGCTGTGTTCAGGCGTAACAAGCGCGATTGCCCGGCTTCATCAATGGCACCGGAAAGCGACTCATAGGTCGTCCATGCGTCGTTCTCAAACGAGAAGACCGCTTGCGCGATACCGACAACCGTCCACGTCTGTTCCTGCCCACGCACGATGAAGCTGATGTCATCACCCACACCCACACCATAACTCGCGGTGATGTTATTGTTCAGCACAATGCCATCGGTGTCGCCAGCTTCTAACCAGCGCCCTTCCATCAAAATTGGCGTGATCGTCTCCGAATCAAACGGTAAGCCGAACAGATTGACATTAGCGCTTTCCTCACTATCTACGGGCACATAACGCGCCGCCGCCGTTGACCATGCCTCAGCACGGGTGACACCGTCGATACCTTCTGCCAGCGGGATAATCTCATCCACCGGATACGCATTTGATAATGTGGCAGATACTCCATAATCACTATACCCAAGTGCATCATCCAGCGTGTTGAATAGGCTATTACGCACGGTAAACACGGTGGCGAAGATCGCGCCTGCCAGTGTCAGAGTCATCAATGTGAGCAGTAAACGCCCCTTCTGACGGAAAGTATTGCGGAAGGACAACAATACCGGACGTGGTAAGCCCTGAAAACGGGCGATGACACGGTCAAAAATGCCGTTATTGTTCGAGTCGATCCCGCGTGAGTCCAGCGCTTCGCGGACGCTTGTCCGTGTACCGGAAATTACCGGAATCAGCGCGGCGAGGATGGGCACAACCAGCCCGATCACAATTTGCAACACAAACACCCATACCGGTGCGGAAAAATCGGTGATTTTGTAGTTGTTTAATCCACCAACCACACCCGCCAAGCCCCGCGCCCCGAAGAACGACAACGGTAAACCAATAATCAGCGCAAATACACCGAACGCCGCCGCCATGCCCAGATACATACGGATGATCTGGTTGGTGCGTGCGCCAACGGCTTTCATAATGCCGATCTGCTTGGTCTGTTGTGCCAATAGCGCGGAGATGATATTGACGATCAAAAATCCGCTCAAAATGAAGGTCAAGGAGCCGATCACACCCAGCACGATCAACAACGCGACGATGAACACATAGCCAGGTGGTTCGCCGGGGGTGTTCGCCAGGGTCGTAAACACAATCGTGCCCTGACTTTCCATCGTATCGCGGATCATGTTGGTCACCGCTTCGATATGACTGATATCATCGGCATTTTCCGCCACCGTGAACAGAAGCGTGTTATAGCCAAAATCGCCGGTGAGTTCGGTCATCGTCTCCATGTTGATGTAGCCATAGCCTGTGCCCAGTACAGCGGCGGCGGGTTGACTCAGGTCATACACAATACCCGTGACCGGAAACGTGACTGAATC
>DAOTXB010000652.1:0-2308 GCA_034435575.1 Anaerolineae bacterium | reverse complement strand
CCTGCGTCAATCAAGCTGTTGATTAACCCGCCCGCCTCCAAGTCGGTGTGTTCATCATCGATTGCCATGCGGACCGTTACACCACGTTCATAGGCGCGTAAGACGGCTTCGTTGAGTGCTTCGTTTTCCCACTCGAACGCGGCAATGTCCAATGTGCTCTGCACGCCATCAATTGCGCGGGTAAGCGGGACATCTAACCCGCCGTTATAGAGTGATTCATCCCTGCCAACCGGCTCGGTAAAGTAAACTTCCCAGAAACTTGACGAGGCACCCGTCCCACGATCCAACGAAATGATCTGTATATCGCCACTGGCGGGCGGTCCAGAAATAATGGGCGGGTTGCTTCCTGTGTCGCCCGTGTCTACCGTGTCGATAATACCGCTGAGATCAACACCAAAGTATGCGGCAATTGCAATCACTATCGCGCCGATAATGCCGGTAATCAGTGAGCGTGAATCTTGATTTTTCTTCTTAGACATTCGTTATTTGTCTCCGTTAATTGGTGTTGGGGTCTAAATAAATTCTGTAGGCATTTCTGGCGGGTCAATTGTCTGGATGAGTTCCCGAATTTGGTCGGTTTCTTCAAGCTCTGGCAGACGCGCAAGATAGGCGGTGGTTTGAACTTCCGTGACGGTGAATCCAAGTTGTGTGGCGAGGTCACGAATTTCTGTGGCGTAAATTTGTTGTTTGGGTAAGTCCATCATCATGCCAACACCGGCGAGTGTGTTCAGCGCACGGGTAAGCCGACGCAATATTTTAAAGTCCGCCTCAAAAGCGGTTTTGTCAGTGTGCTTATCAAGCAGAGCCATCACCTGTGCTTCACACCATTTGAGCAAAGTTGTTGCAGGTTTATCCGTTAAGTGATCGGTCAGGCTTTCGTTTTCATATACGCTCATGACCGCACGTTCAGCATCAATTGCCATCAGGGTTTATCTCCTCCCATGTCCGTAATGGATGATACCATAGTCCACCTATTTTCACTGTGATGATCCCGCACAATGGGTAAAAATTGACCGAAAAATCACGTTTGTAATGTGAAACGATCATAATCGTTGTATTTTGTGAAAGATTACGCAAAACTCTCATCTTTTGGACTGATTGTGCTTTGCGACGGCTAGCGCAGGATGTTATACTGAAGAGGTGAAATTTGAACAAAGTTTTTTTATAGTTTAGTTATTCTTAAGAAAGGGACCTGCCTTGAGTTCTCTTGTCATGACGCTCACTGAAACCCTGCGCTATCGTGGTGCTTTGGGTCAGTGGAGTTGGGTCTTACACCGTTTAAGCGGTCTAGGCGTTGTGCTATTTCTCATTTTACATGTTATTGATACCTCCTGGGCATTCTTCTATCCTGGTCTGTATGAAAAAGCGATTGCATCTTACCAATCTCCCTTATTCACCATCGGTGAGTTCGGTCTGGTAGCGGCGGTAGTTTATCATGCCTATAACGGACTGAGGATTGCTATTTTTGACTTCAAGCCAGAATGGTGGAAGCATCAAGCAAAAGCGGCGATGGCGGTATTGGGCTTAACTGCACTGACCCTCATTCCGACCTTTGTGTTGATGATGAGCCATGTGTTTGATCACTACGGTGAAGATGATATTTATATCATGCCGCTGGGCGAAGTGCTCGTAGAACAGATTCCGTTCGCGGTTGGTATGGTTTTGGCGGTGATCGCCGCAGTGGTCTTCTCCGGGATCGTCGGTGTGATCGTCGGCAGCAAAACCGATAACACGGGCAAACGCCGTGGGAGCAATCTAGAGCGCTTCTGGTGGTCATATATGCGCGTCAGTGGTTTGTTGATTGTGCCGCTGGTGTTCGGTCACTTGGCGATGATGCATGTCTTGCAGGGTGTTTTCGACCTGACCGCCGCCGGTCATACGGTGGTTGGTACAGGTGGTGTTATTAATGTTTCTGGCACAGCGACAGAATTTGTCGCCGCGCGCTGGAATCATCTGGTTGCTGGTGTGGCGATCTGGAAATTGTTTGATGTCGCTTTGCTGGCACTGGTTACAGTTCATGGGTTTAACGGTCTGCGCTATGTGCTTACCGATTACACAATGGAGAACGACCTGCTACGTCGTGCCTCCGTCTATGTTTGCTTGATCGGCGCGGTGGTCTTGCTGGTGGTGGGCGCGGGTGCGCTCCTCGGCACAATTGACGATACCGCTATCGAGATGGCAATCGAAGCACAAGCGCGCCTTCGGGGCGAGTAGTAACGTAAAACAACAGGTTTAAGGAGTATTGGAAGTGAAAACTCATCAGTTTGATGCAGTCATTGTTGGGGCGGGTGGTGCCGGTTTAATGGCG
>DAOTXB010000651.1:0-4529 GCA_034435575.1 Anaerolineae bacterium | reverse complement strand
CCCCTGTATTGTCATCAAATACGCTCCTTTTCTCTGCTGTCGATAGATTTAGCATAGACGCAAAAATGCATAAGTGTTCATTATGTTGTTTAGGGAAAGTATAAGAATTTTTTATATTACGATGGTGTGAGGTTACTCGCCGATGATGCGGCTGACCGTGTGCCCGATGGCGAAGGGTTTACCCTCAACGTTGGTCGCCCGCACGGTGATGTACAGTTGACGGCGGGTGGTGTCGGTGACCGTTGCGGTGACGTAGATGTACTCATCTTCCGGCGTGACCGGACGCATATATGAGGTGTTAAATTGTACGGTTACGCTCGGTGGCGCGACCAGAAAACTTAACGGACCGGCGGTGTTATCCATCAGCACAACCAGCACACCACCCTGCAAATAGCCAATCGGGTTGCGATGTTTGGGTAAATTTGGATAGCGCGCTTTGAGTGTCTTTGCTTCAAGGTCAGTTTCCAGAATTTCTCCTCCAAATTCCAAAAATACGGGCGGTGGCAGAACAATGCCCGGTGTGTCTTTCACGTTCTCTTGCATAATGTTGAACATCTCTTGTGCATTATCCGGCATCAATCAAGTCCTCGTCGTGCATAGCAGAATCAGTGTGTTGGAGTATCGTTTTCATCAGTTGGTCATAATCGGTATGGGCGCGATTGGTCAGCGCAGTGATGGGTTTCCCTCCAGTCCCTGCGAAAAACCCCGCGATCCGATATTGCACGGGCAAGGTTGGAATCACCAGCATGATCCCCTGTGCCGGGCGATATTTGATGCGCCCGACCGTGATCTTCCGCATAACTTCGGCATCTTCGGACGGCAAAAGGGGAAATTCTGCGATATGGGTGATCTCTTGCCAGCCGATGGTCAGTTCTTTCCAGACAACCGGATGCAGGGTCATGCCATCTTCAGCGACGGTCACAGCGGGTGCAATGGTCGTAAGCATCATCAACGGGAATGCGAGCAATATCGTCACGAAAGCGATCAATATAAAGCCGTCGGGCGCATCACCAAGCGCGATAATGACCATCAAGAGGGCGGCAATCGCCAGCAAAATAACGACGATCATTGCGCCATATTGGATGATCCGGTTGAACCCTGCTTTTGGGTGGGTGTGGGTACGTTTTTTCATGTGATGGATTATAGCATCGGATGTGTCAAAAGTTTATTGGTGGATCGTTGGTGTGTTGAAAGTGTCCATGACGCTTGCCCTGTGCGGGATCGTGTTGTGGATAAGTGCGGATATACTCGCAAGTAGTGTAAGCGAAGTTTCAGGATGTCAAACCGGTGTTGAACCATATAATTATCGTGCTTGATATGTGTTTTGATCGCAGGGGCAAGTACAGATGCACAACACTCTTGGTGAACCGATTTATCAATTATCCTTAATTCTATCTAATCATAGATGGGATGGCACTCGATTTGTTTTCAACACAAATGGTCACCTGGAATTTATGGGACCTGGGCTTCTTTATTGATCTCTTTTGTTTATGTGCAAAGTCGAGCTAAGCCCTAACACAAAAACGGGAGCATCACCATGAGTATGGGTGCTCCCTTTATTCTTATTGTTACGGTGTTGGACGATGGTATTGATCGTTCCCGTTATGGCGTACAGTCGCCCTGTTCATCCACAAGGTCTTCACGAATCCAACCGCTGATAATCTGTGGTTCTTCCTCAACAAGACCGTCTGCATCCTCGATAAAGTACCATAGGAAGCCATCAGGATCAGGCTCGCTCACGGCATAAACATCAACAACCGCGCCGATGGGCAATTGACCGATAAGATCAGACCCCGCAAAGGCTTCTATCCGCACGTTGATGCGTGCATTCTGATTGCTGGCAACCGTACAAATAGGCGCTGGCGTGGGTGTAAATGTCGGTGTGAATGTTGCTGTCTCAGTCGGTATTTCCGTCGGTGTTGCGGTTTCTGTTGGTGTGGAAGTTTCAGTTGATGTGGCGGTTTCGGTTGGCGTAAAGGTCGCCGTCAGTGTGTGAGTTTCGGTTGCGGTGGCTGTGTTGGTCGCGGTAAAGGTCGCTGATGCTGTAATCGTCGCTGATGCAGTCGCTGTTGGTGTGGGTGTTTCAGTCAATGGTACCCGTGTAATCGTATTTGTCGGAAGTGGTGCTACCAGATCAGACTGAATGTTACTAAATACATTACCAATAGCAGGACCTAATAGGACAAGAAAACCCAGCACTGCCAGAAGAACAACTGATCCTAATCCTGCTAACTGCGTCAAACATCCATTGAGCATAGTGTTTACCCCTTATCTAACGTTTTAGATTGCAAATAGTATAACGTGATTACCGGATGGTTGCATATTTTTTCCATCAGCAAAATTACTTGCACAATCATGAATTACTGATACCCTGTCCTAAGCACACAGATGCCAATAATTCGATTTTCAGGAGACGATCACTTGCACACAAAATTATCTGCACTGCAAAAAGATGTGCAATTTTCCGGCAACATTGCGGAAGATGTAAAGCGCTTCCTCAACCATCATGGCTACCCGAAGACCGTGTACCATAGCGCCGATGTCGCGGAGAAATCGCGGGAGTTAGCCAATCAATTTGGCGTGAATGCGGATGATGCAGAGATCGCCGGATGGTTGCACGATAGTAGCGTCGTTTTCCCATCCTCTGCACGTACAGATATAGCACGCGCATTTGATGTTGCAGTTTTGTCAGAAGAAGACATTTTCCCGATGATTATTCATCAGAAGCTGTCAGTTGTGATTGCACAGGAGGTGTTTGATGTGCATGACGCGCACATTCTCAGCGCGATAGGATGCCACACCACCCTCAAACGCGATTCCAGTATGCTGGATAAAGTGGTCTTCGTCGCCGATAAAATCGCGTGGGATCAACCCGGCACACCGCCCTATCTGGATGATCTAATGCGTGGGCTAGACAAAACTATCGACCATGCCGCCTTTGTGTATCTCGATTATTTATGGCAAATGCGCGACAAGCTCAAAGTTGTCCATCCATGGACAGCCGAGGCACATGCCCAGCTCAAACAACACCTATCGCTGTGAGAATCTCTGCCTGAATGTCTCCGTTTTTCTGTAAATACTCATCCCAATATAGTCATTCCTAAGCTATACTCACGGTAAGAAACCTTTGGAATATTATTATGTTTGTGGTTAACCCCCAAGTTGTGCAGACTCGAATCATCAGCATGATAATATACCTACAGATGTGCATAATATCCCCCAAAATATAGTGAGTAGCACAACATAATCTAAAAATATAAAGGAGTTTATGAATGCCCACAGAAGCCTTAATTTATGAAACGATCCGTACACCCCGCGCCAAAGGCAAAGCTGGTGGTGAACTTTATGAAGTCAAGCCGGTTGATCTCGTCGTGAATTTGATGGACGAGATGCAACACCGTACCGAGATTGATACGTCTAAAGTCGATGATGTTGTACTCGGGTGTGTTACGCCGGTTGGCGATCAAGGCGCGGACATCGCCAAAATTGCCGCACAAAAAGCAGGCTGGCATGTGGATGTGCCGGGGATGCAACTCAACCGTTTTTGCGCCTCTGGCTTAGAAGCGGTCAACCTCGCCGCGCAAAAAGTCGCCTCTGGTTGGGAAGATATGGTCATTGCTGGTGGTGTAGAGAGCATGTCCCACGTCCCGATGGGGTCGGATGGTGGTGCGATGGTGATTGACCCGGAAACCAACTTTGAAACCTCCTTCGTCCCACAGGGCATCGGCGCAGACTTGATCGCCACGATTGAAGGATTCAGCCGTGATGATGTGGATCGCTTCGCATTACGCTCTCAACAACGCGCCACGCACGCCCGTAGCAATGGCTACTTTGACCGTTCCGTGATCCCTGTAAAAGACATGAACGGTTTAACCGTGCTGGAAAAAGACGCGTATATTCGACCCGATACCACAATGGAAAAGTTGGGCACCCTCAACCCCGCCTTTGAGATGATGGGAGCGATGGGTTATGACTTTGTCGCGCAACAGAAATACCCGCATGTGGAAAAGATCAACCATGTCCACACCGCCGGTAATTCATCCGGTATTGTGGATGGTGCGGCGCTGGTAATGGTCGCTAACCGCGAAATGGGCGATTCAATGGGCATGAAACCGCGCGCCCGTGTGCTGGCAACCGCCCTCGTCGGCACCGACCCCGTGATTATGCTCACCGGTCCGGCACCAGCGGCAAAGAAGGCGCTCAAAAAAGCGGGCATGTCCGTCAACGATATTGATCTGTTTGAGGTCAACGAAGCCTTCGCCAGTGTGGTGATGCGCTTTATGCGTGAGATGGAAATCCGTGATGATGAGATGGTCAACGTCAATGGTGGCGCGATTGCGATGGGACATCCGCTCGGCGCGACTGGCGCAATGTTGATCGGCACGTTGTTGGATGAAATGGAACGGTCAGATTGTGCCACCGGGCTGGTGACGTTGTGTGTGGGTGGTGGAATGGGCATCGCCACGATTATTGAACGGGTGTAGCAGTTACTGGTGTTGCAAATTAGCTGGCGGAGGCACATATAGATG
>DAOTXB010000650.1:0-5470 GCA_034435575.1 Anaerolineae bacterium | reverse complement strand
GTGGTAAAGCCATCCTGTAGGCGAGATATGATGCCACCTTCCTGATCAACAGCAATAAATAGAGGAATACCCCCTGCATCCACAATAGTTTGCTGATAACTATTCGTTAAGCTCGCAATGCGGGAGGGTGTGGTGATGTTACTACCAAACAAGACCACCGCGCCCGGTTGCCATGTTTCAAGAATTTCTTGACCAGCATATGTCAGGCTTTCACCAAATAAATTGACCATAAACATCTGACCAACCCGCTGTTCGAGCGACATCTCTGCGATAATTTCATCAATTGTTGGGGTTTGTGCCGTGAAACTATATGAGGTAGAAAGTATCAATGTTAGGATCACTAACAAGCATAAAATGCCTGTACGATGCCCTTTTATGCCCTTACGGATGATGCTCATTCAGATATTCCTGTAGCGCCATATCAAATTGTACCCGCCACGCGCCGTTAAAATGCTCGCGATTCAGGCTAATCAGTATATTGCTATCCAATATTTTTAGTGTGCGGAAAAGCTCAAATAATGCGGTCACGGTGATGGGTGTCCAATGCTCACCCATCTGATAGCTAAAGAAAAATTGATCTGTACTCAGAATGAACATTGCGATCATCGGCATGGTGTATCCGTCAATGCGTGTCTCCGCGATCAATGGTCCGACAATCAATCCCTGCAAAACCACGTCAGCCACTGCGTGTGGTGCATTTACCGTGACCTCAGGATGTGGTGGATTTGCACTCCGAAAGCCAAGATCAACACTTTTGGACTCATGCAAGAAGTGATTAATGAGATAACGCATCACCTTTTCTGACACGTTTTCAACATCAATTTCCGGTTGTGCGCCATCCACAGCCGTAAAAATGGGACTCACACGTTCCCATAAATCCATCATTTACTTTATCCCTCGTGGATATCAGGTCACATTATCTTCGCACAGGTGTAGATTTTTGGCGAGTTCCCAAGCCTAGTTTCATAAAAACTCACTGCAAAGCATATTCATTGAACATCAGAAACAGAAAATTGTAACGTTCATCAGCGGTCATCGGGCGTGGTCGCCCCTGCTCTTCGATAATGCCTGTATACAGATCAATTGTCTGAAGCTCTCCATCATAGATATATAGGCGATCCATAAAAAAGCGAGTGCCACCAAAAAATGTCTGGTCGAAGAATAAATTCCCCAATCCATAATGGATGAAGGCAGTCCGTCCACCGCCCACAGGGGCATAAAATTCAACTGATTGTGGGAAATGTGACGAGGTGCCAATCACCACATCTGCGCCCCAATCAGCAAGTTGCCGGAAATCAAACCGTTGATTATCCGGTGGCACAAACGCGTCCACTTCAGGATATTGTACCGTGACGATCACGACATCATTTTCAAACGCGAGTTGGGGCAATGTCGCCTCTAGCCACTCTGTATCACAGAATGCCGCACCGGGACGCACCCCGCCTGTTAATGCCGGATCTTCGTTGACTAACGCGTAATAAGGTCCAATCCAATTGCAGGCGATCATCGCAATCATATTGTCTTGATGTTGCAAAATCACCGGCTGACGTGCATCCATAAGTGTTTCGCCGCCACCAACCGTCAGCATATCATTGTCGCCAAACCAGGACAGCGTTTCTCGATAAATATCATAACCGTAATCGTTATTGTGATTACCGGAAAGTTCCACGACATCGACATCTAACAGGTTAAACAGCTCGAAATGCTCCGGCTTACTGCAAAAACTGGTCGAACCGCCCAGCGTCTCGTTATTGAATTGTGGGCAATTTTCGTAAAAAGACACCTCATTGCTGGTATGAAAATAATCGCTCTGCGTCACATAAGGCAAGATCGCTTCGGTTGCCCACTCCAGCCCTTGCGTGTCGAGTGCCATCAGCGTGCCCCGTGTGAGCGCGGTTACACCAGAGAGCGTCATTGTTGTTAACCGATCCAGGAAAAAATTCGGAGAGTCACTGATAAACGCCAGCGGATATAAGCTTAAATCACTATCCAACGGATGTTCACCATCTACACTTAACACGCGATAATTGACTGCAAGCTGGTCAAAAGGTAACACCGTATAACGCGAACGATCACGGAATAATGTGTTGTAAAGTGTCTCATCCGGTACAGTTCGTATCTCGGGTGCAATCTGAATATTGTTGTTTGCCAGCATAGCAACCGTCGATTCTGATAAAACTAAGCGTGAATCCGCGCCACCATCCAAAATATTCTGCAAATCAGCACGGGTGATTAATGATTCTAGGCTATTGAAAACCACCGCCGGAACAAATAGCGTGACTCCCTGCGATAGATCAGTCACCGATGGCAACGGTGTAGGCACTGGCGTATTAGTGGCGAAGATGGTCGGCGCTTGCTGTGGTTGCCATTCCGCTGTGTAAAACTCTAAATAGGCGGCTAAATGTTGTGACCAATATTGATTATTGTGCTGACCATTTGTACTGACAACATATGCATGGGGAATATCAAGCGCTTCTAACCGGAAATGCATCAAATCAAGACCGGGTTCAGCATAATCCGCGCCTCCACGATCCAGCCAAATGCGTAAGTTTTGGTCTGTGTCAATCGTTTCGATGAGATCCAGTGGATTATATTCCGCTGAGGCGTGGTATTCGTCAAAAAAGGCACTGTGCCCGCCCAATGCGCTGAAAAGATCAGGATAGCGCAACGCAATATGAAATGCCCAGAATCCCCCCCGCGAAATACCACCAATTACTCTGGATTCGCGTTGGGCATCCACACGATAGGCATCTTCAACACGCGGCATAACTTCGTTGACAAATACTTCTCCCCACCCCTCTCGATCAAATGCATTCTCATTTGACATCCAATTGCCGAAGGGGAACACCGCAATTACAGGTGGAATTTGCCCACTGGTAATGGATTCGTCTAATAAGTCAACCATCCCCAGGCGCAACCAATGCCCGTCATCCTCCGTCGAGCCATGCATCAAATAGATCACTGGATAGGTGTTTTGGGAGTCGTCATAACACGGCGGGACATATACGCTATAAGCCATCTGTGTTTGTACCGCTGTATAGTAACTACGGTCTACACGCCCCTGCGTTTCCTCACATACGGTCTGCGAATATGACGGAAAAACTGCAAGTACCATCGTACAAAGCGCCAGAAGGATTGTTATATGTACCGAATTTTTTGTCACAAGCATACGTCTCGTAGTCTAGCTGACCATCAACACTCAACTATAAAACAAAACGCAGTTAAGCCGAAAGACTCAACTGCGTATGATAGGTATAACGTTGGATTGTGCGGTATTAGCTATTGGCGCGTTCGCTCAAACGATAGCCGATTCCGCGCACATTGACGATCAAATCCGCATCTTGTTCAGCAGATTTGAGCTTACGGCGCAGGTTACTGACATGAGGGCGAATTACTTCGCGTGCTTCAGCCTCATCAACGGCATAGCCGCGCACTTCGCGCACAAGTTCGTGGCAGGGAACCACACGTCCTCGATGTGCCGCCAGATATAACAATAGATCAAACTCGGTTGGTGTCAGATCAATGTCCTTCTCACCAATCGAAATCTGATATGCGCCGGGGTAAACGGTCAACGGTCCCAACTGCATGCTGTTATTCACTGGTTCCGGGATCACTTCACGCATACGATTGTGTTCCGGCTCAGACGGATCATAGCTTGATTGTAAAGTTTCCGGTTCTGCCTGTGTAAGTTCAAACACGTCATTGCGTATCGCATCAAGCAAGGTACGGCGACGTTTCAAATTACGCGACCGTTCCACACCACGCGCTACACTCTGACGAATGTCTTGCGAAGAACTAGGTTTAATTAAATAGTCATGCGCGCCCAAACGGAGTGCTTCTACCGCCGTACCAAGACTAGCATAACCGGTCATCAAAATGACAATTGCGTCAGGAGCTTCATCTTTGATGCGGCGTAACAATTCCACACCATCAATTCCGGGCATACGAATGTCTGTTAGGATGACATCAAAATTTTGTTTTCCCATCAGGTCAAGTGCTTCTTCACCGCTAGCGGCTTCGTTCACCATATAGCCGACACGTTGCAACGTTTTGCTGACGGAGTAGCGATTCGCCCCTTCATCATCAACAACGAGGATATGAGCAGTTTCACCAGATGACGTTGTATTGCTATCCATGACAACTCCGCTTATTCACTGTTCCCTTATTCTTTCTCAAGAATACATTAGTTATATTATTTTTGCAACCATTACACAAGGCAAAATCAAGAATAATTTACGTAAAAGTAAAGAAAGGTTGCTTCAGTATTTGAGACCATTAAATTTTCGCTTACAACCCAACGTTTCTTTCGGACAATTGCGACAATGTGACCATTAATTTCTAATAACGGAATTTGATCACGATGTTCACGGGGAATTTTCTGATCAATCATCCATGATTTTAATTTTTTATGTCGACCCCGTAATCCAGGTGGAGAAAACCGATCCCCCGGTCTGCGGGTGCGTAACATAACCTGTGCGCCTTGCGGAACAACAATCACAGCATTCGCTGGTTGATGTTCACTGTGTGTAACTGTTAATTGCCAGTCTACGCCAGAAATGTTTGTTGTGCCAGTAAGATTAACGGCCACCTCAGTTGATGCAGGCATTTGCATATACATATCGTTAAAGCGTGGTGGTGTAGATTCATGCTCAACAATGAGTTTTTCATAATCGACACGCAAACGAATACCGCCAGAAAATTGTGCGATAGCCCCGACACGCCCATTCTGCGCCACCTGCATCGCATGAACAAGATGATCGTAAGTTGGGTGCATATTGTGATCTTGCAGTTCGCTCACCATAAACATCAGACAACGTCGTTGCAACGCAGGATGCCAGCTAAGGAAATCGGATTTTTGCGCGATAATGCGTTCATCGCCATGTACAAGTAACGGTTTTACATCATTGTCCAACATTTGTTGGATAAATGCGTCATCCAAACCAACAGAATCTGCCAGACGATTTAAGGCAATTTCAATGTTCGGATTATACGCCTGTAAATGTGGTAAAACGCGATGCCGAATCGCATTTCGTAGATAACGTACATCCTGATTAGTCAGATCTTCACGAGGTGTAAGCTCATGTTCAACACAATAATCAATCAGGACTTGCTTAGAAATTCCAAGCAGGGGACGAAATAATGTCAGTTCATCATGATTCGGAACAGGTGCCACCGTCACCATCCCCGACAAACCATGCAACCCTGCCCCACGTAGCAAATGCATCAGCACTGTTTCTGCCTGATCTCCCGCATGATGCGCCGTTACAATAACAGTCGCATCGACTTTATGGGCAATCTCTGCTAAAAAAGCGTAGCGCAGTTGACGGGCGGCGGCTTCGATACCAGAATTTGTCGACTGTGCATAAGCTCTCGTATCTACAATATTATGATAACAGGGTAAATTCAGTTGTTGTGCGAGGTCACGTACAAATCGCACATCTTGTCCTCCGGCTTCCCCACGTAATCCATG
>DAOTXB010000649.1:0-2031 GCA_034435575.1 Anaerolineae bacterium | reverse complement strand
AGCGCCGTGACGCGCGAATGATGTTCGCATTATACGCACCACACAATCCGCGATCCGATGTAACGAGCACAATCATGATTGATTTAATCTCTTCACGTTCGGTCAGAAGTGGATGTAATGCCTCACCACCACCGGATTGTGCCGCACTTTGTACATTCAGCAGGATTTCCCATGCTTTTTCTGAATAGGCACGACTCGCAAGTGCCCGTGCCTGTGCTTTTCTAACTTTTGTCGCCGCTTCCGCTTCAAGAGCGCGAGCGATCTGTGCAATGTTTTTCACACTGCGAATACGCTTTTTAATCTCGCGTGCGCTTGGCATTTATCGTCTCCTTACTTGTTCTCGACGCTAGATACACCGCGCACTCTAGCTCCAACCTGCTTTGAAGGTCTGCACTGAATCCAGCATTTCCTGCTTAAGTTCATCGCTCCATTCTTCAGGATCATTGACGATTTTATCGCGCAGATCGGAGAATTGCGTGTTATAAGCACGAATATAGTCTTCTTGGAATTCAGCCACGCGATCTTCTGGAATATCATCCAACAATCCCTCGGTACCTGCCAGAATAAGCACGACCTGATCGGCTAGTGCAATTGGCTGATACTGTGGTTGCTTGAGCAATTCTGTCAGGCGCAAACCACGATCCAACTGTTGTTGGGTAGATTTATCAAGATCAGACCCGAACTGTGCGAACGCCGCTAATGAACGGAATTGCGCGAGGTCAAGTCGCATACCACCGGCAACACGTTTCATCACTTTTGTTTGTGCGTCACCACCCACACGGCTCACACTAATACCCACGTTCAACGCAGGGCGCTGACCGGCGTAGAAGAGATCCGCTTCTAGGTAAATCTGTCCATCGGTAATGGAAATCACGTTTGTTGGCACAAATGCGGATACATCGCCAAGCAGTGTTTCAATAACCGGAAGCGCGGTTAAGCTACCGCCACCCTTTTCATCACTTAGCTGTGCCGCACGTTCCAACAGGCGACTGTGCAGATAGAACACATCACCCGGATACGCCTCGCGTCCCGGTGGACGGCGCATCAGCAATGAAACCTGACGATATGCCCATGCGTGTTTGGAAAGATCATCGTAAACCACAAGCGCATGCTTGCCGTTTTCCATAAACCATTCACCAATCGCACAACCCGAATAGGGTGCAATGTAGTTCATAGCCGCCGGATCAGACGCGGACGCAACAACGATTGTGGTGTATTCCATCGCACCACTTTGCTCCAGGATGGACTGAATACGGGCGACCTCACCACGGCGTTTACCGACAGCGACGTAAATGCAATACATATCCTGACCTTTTTGGTTCAGGATGGTATCGATTGCAACAGCGGTCTTACCAATTTGGCGGTCACCAATAATCAACTCACGCTGACCACGGCCAATCGGGATCATCGCGTCAATCGCCATAATACCGGTCTGCACCGGACTATCAACATTCTTACGTGCCATAACACCGGGTGCAATACGTTCGATATTATAGAACTCATCGGATTCAATGGCGCCTTTACCATCGACAGGGTTACCGAGCGCATCAACAACACGCCCGACCATACCCTCACCCACTGGAATGGATGCGATACGACCTAATGGACGTACTTCATCACCTTCCCTGATGTTGTCGTATTCACCCATAATGATGATACCGACATTATCTTTTTCTAGGTTGAAGGCAATACCTGCGGTGCCGTTGGAGAAACGCACCAACTCACTAAACCGGACGTTATCCAAACCGGTTACACGGGCGATGCCGTCACCGATTTCTTCAACGTAACCAACTTCGACGGATTCGGTTTTATTTTCGAACCCCTTGATCTGATCTAAAATGGACTGATAAATATTCTGTGAGGCTTCCGCCATGCTCGAAACTCCTCGTGTCATTGGAAGAACTTGTTTAAACAAAATACGTCAAAGCGACCTAATTTATTGAACAACCGCATATATAGAATGAGCGATCTATAGAGAAATGCTGATCCTTACCTCGTCTTGAAGGTTTTATCCGGTGTTATAAACGCATG
>DAOTXB010000648.1:0-3891 GCA_034435575.1 Anaerolineae bacterium | reverse complement strand
GTGTCGGCATTTTGGGCGCGCCCGTAATCATGTAATGCTTGTCCGGGTTCAGTCGGTTCCGGCACATCGGTATCAGAAGACGTGGGCAAGCGCATATAGGTGATGAAGACCTTCGCACCCTGTTGTGCGAATGCTTTCGCGATGCTTGCCCCAATGCCCTGCGGGTTATTTGCACCTGTAATCACGACGACTTTACCGTCAAGTTGAGGGTTAATCATGTATTTTGCTCCTTTTGTGCTGGCAGGTGTTTATTAGATGATAAGATTTTGTCTCTGTGTCATTCTGCGGATACGTTGAGATACTCAACGTTTAACGCGCCGTCTTCCACCTGCCAGATACGATCCGCGATTTTGTTTACGAAATAGCGATCATGTACCACCGCTAACACACTGCCGGGGAAGTTTGTCACCGCCGCTTCAAATTGTTCACGCGATGCTAAATCCAGATGATTGAGTGGCTCATCCATGATAAGCAGATTTGTCCCTAATGCGACCAATCGCGCGAGCATCAATCGGGCGCGCTCCCCATAGCTTAAGCGGGCATTGGGGCGGAGGGGGTCATCATCACTAAACAGAAATAAATGCAAAAATGATCGTGCTTCTGTTTCTGTCATGCGTGCTTCTCGTTGGATGGTTGTTAATGGTGTGTCTTCAGGATTGAGCACTTCTTGCTCCTGTGCGAGGTAGCCAACTTTCACGCTCCCGCCGATGATGACCTGTCCCTCTAATGGCTTTAGCGCGCCGATGATGGTCTTAAGCAAGGTGGATTTTCCGTGCCCATTTGGTCCCATGATCGCGATGCGTTCCTGACCACGTAAGGCGATATTGAGATTTGTCAGCAAGGGCATCGTGTGCTCGTAGCCAACGCTCACATTTTCTAAACGTACAGCATCCCCGCGAATGTGCCCAACCTGTTCAAAAGCGATTTTTACATCCCATGTTTGACCGGGCTTTTCTACGCGCTCATCGGATTCCAGATAGCGATTGAGGCGTGTCTCTTTGGCTTTGGCTTTTTGCGCGACGACCTTTGCCCGTCCGCGCTGAAAATCGTTGACCGTTGCGCGTTCGCGGTTGACCGCTTTCGCCATTGTCCGGCTGACGTCGGCTTGCATTCGGGCAATTGTATCGACCTGATCTTTCCATTGTGCGTATTGTTGATCGCGCTCATAAGCGAGTGTTTGGATGTATTCTGTGTAGGTGCCGACGAAGGTGCGCGCGGTGTGGGTTGCTGGGTCAAGCGCGACGATACGGTTCACAGTGCGGTCAATAAACGCGCGATCATGCGAGACCATCAATACACCGCCATCGAAGCGAATCAGCCAATTTTCTAGCCACTCCAACACGGTGATATCAAGGTGATTGGTGGGTTCATCGAGGATGAGCACCTGCGGGTTATTAATGAGCATCGACGCAAGAATCAGCCGTGTTTTTTGCCCACCGGATAAGTTTTCGACAGGCGCATCCATATCCACACTAGCAAGCCCTAATTCAGTCAGTGACCGTTCGCCGGCTGGAATATCTACGCCATAGCCGAGCGATTCCAACCGTTCTAGGGCTTCGCTATAGCGGGTCATGAGGGTATCCATGTCGTTAGAATTCGCATTTGCCATTTGTGTGGCATAGCGGTCAACATCGGCTTCTGCGCGTCGGATTTCTACTAGATTCGGGAACAGTGCCTCACGCACAAGCGTATCATCGGTGTAGGTCATGCCCTGCGCTAAATAGCCAATGCGTAGATTGGGTACGGTGTGTTGGATCGTGCCAGATTCTGCTGAGAGCGCGCCGATGATGATCTTGAGCAGGGTGGATTTTCCGCTTCCATTCGGACCGATTAACCCGACTCGCTCACCCGTATTGACCGTGAATGAAATATTTTGTAGGATGTGATCGTCCGCCTCTGCGAAGCGTTTAGAAATA
This sequence comes from Anaerolineae bacterium, assembly GCA_034435575.1. Classification (GTDB taxonomy): domain Bacteria; phylum Chloroflexota; class Anaerolineae; order Aggregatilineales; family Phototrophicaceae; genus JAVJSU01. The sequence continues at coordinate 1,975 of DAOTXB010000648.1, read as the reverse complement.
TTGGAGATGGTTAACATAAGAGGGTCGCCTCCGATGATGATGGTGCCGGTTAAGAATCAAAAAAGTCGCCGGAATATCCAGACGACGCGATTCTGTAACACTAGGGAACTTGGTGAGAATCAGAAAGTGATCATGCAGTACGCACGACAATAGAAAGGATACCCCGCTAAACGGTGGTGCTATTGACGGACGAAACCTGCCATGTTGCTACTTTCTACTCGGATAACGATAGTTCGGGGAGGTTGGTGGACAACATCGCCGAGACACCAATAGTATAGGGTCATGATGGGTCAGGTGTCAAGGGACTGACAAAATTTGAGGAAATTTATAGGCTAACCAGAGATTATCCGGACTCCAAACTACAATCTTAGGAATGAAATCAATATCTTGTCCAAACATAGTATGTTGTGGGACGGTAAATACCCATCCCATAACTAAGGTGAATAGTATGACGGTGAGCAGTTTTTCATTGCTATTACCATCCAGTGCGTTGAGCAACCCACGCTCGTGAGGTTTCTCCTAGTGCCCGTTGAAATTCACGCAATGTGGGCAATCCTGGTGGGGCTGGTAACAGACTCTGATAGCTGAACATGCCAGCCATCGAAACAATTGCCGCTGTTACTGCATCGGGGTCTGCATCATCGAACGCCGGATGCAATTGGATGAGGTCTTGTGGTTGTAAGCCGCCCTGCATCACCACACTTGGCGCAAATAAAACGACATCAACCCATGCCGCACCAATCGAAGCGTGGGGCCAATCAACAAACCAGACAGCATCATCAGTCATGACAATATTATCAGCCCGTATATCAAAGTGTAATAAGGTCTGACCCTCTACGGCTTTGGGGGCTTCTTTTTCGAGTTCGCACAGCGCGTCTAAGTGATGTTTCGACCAATCATCAAGCTGTTCAATGTTTATTGATTTACCCGTCTTTATCCGTTGCCAGCCATGAATTCGTGATGCAAAGTGATCTTTTGCACTGGGAATTGGGTAAGATATTGTGGGCGAGGTTAGTTGCTCGGATAGCTGACTCATTGCCTTCATCACACGCTGTAAATCGTTGTCACTCCAAGGGGTCTTCGGATTACTGCCATCGATGTTATCAAAGAGTAGGACAACCCATTCAGTGTCGTCAGCGTCATCGTAAGACCACAATAATTTCGGGGCAAGCGAATTATCTGGCAACACCGCATTGACTTTAATTTCCTGACGATGAAAATTCACCGATGTAGGATTGAGTTCTGTGCCGATTGCTTTGAGGAATACCCATCGATTATCCACTGTATGTAAACGTGTCGCCACTCCGGGAGAGAATCCTCCTAATTGTGTTTCCGTGTTGATAACCTTTGCGCCTAAATATTCCTCAGTGAGGTCACGAATTTTCTGAGGTATATCTAGCCATTGTTGTCGCATACCTTGGGCTGGCGGTGATTTCTTGCGCTTGTTATTCGTCATGATCTCAACCCTAATTACCTAATCGGATTAATATACGCCTGATTTGAGCCAAGATTGAAGCATAACAGGTCATCTAAAATACCTGACATCCGAAGCTGATCTGAAGGTCTACTCAGTTAGGGGCAAGTTGACCCAGCGTCTTTCACGGTGCGATAATTCAACAGCATTTATGATTTCCTGAACGCGTGCGCTTTGTGCGAAATTGCCCTGATTCTCGTCACTACCATTGACAATTTCTTCCATGAAATTATGAATGAGATTAGCATAGAACATTGAGGGCCACGGCTCGCCCGGTGTATAGCCCGGCGGATAAAACCTTTCAGGGATTTCTACTGGCACATATTCGACCTCGTGCGCGTTCGGACTAGTGGATTTGAGCAGATTCTGTTGACCTTCGAGTTCTGCACCGAGCCGGCACAATAATGCACCCTGAGAGCCATATGCCCGTGCTTCTAATCCCGGATAACTATTGACGGTGACATAGCTCGATTGAATGGTACAGAAGCCACCATTTTCATA
>DAOTXB010000647.1:0-2772 GCA_034435575.1 Anaerolineae bacterium | reverse complement strand
GTTCACTCGAAGAAGGCGCTAAAGTCGAATTCGAGATTACACAAGGCAGAAAAGGCTTACAGGCGAGCGCAGTAACCGTCGTAGAGTAAGACACCCTTTCTGCATTAACGCAGAACATTCCAGCAGATCCGCCTCAAACGCGGGTCTGTTTTTGATTCTGGTGACTGTGCGATTACCCCACAAGACATAGAACACAAATTCGGGTATAGTAGAATGTGATTGTAAGTATAAGGGTGACCTGTTGGATTTTCTCTTAGATGACAAAATATACTTGATTGACAACTTATTAGGACACTGGCTAACGTGTGCAGAAACACCATTCTGCCGTTGCTAACAACTAATAACTAGAAACTAACAGCTAAAAACTAGGACTTCTCTATGACCAATAATGGCGAAAATCTGGATGAATGGTTCCCCGTCAGTAGCGGGAACGCCCTGTATGGCGCGGATAGTCTGCTGGAAAATGGCGCACGATTGGGTGTTGTGGTCGGTGGGTCGCTGAGTAAAGGCTTGATGGTCAAGCTAGATGCGGCGCAATCCATCGAAGACCTTGCGGTGGGGCGGTATGTGGTGGTGCATGGCGACCATAAACGTTTCTTCTGTATGTTGACCGACATCACACTCAACAACACCAATCCGGCAATTGAAAATGATCCGCCAGACATCAGCGACCCGTTTATGCGCGATGTGTATAGCGGTACGGCGGCATACGGTACGATTCACGTTGCGCCTATGTTGTCGATTGGTGAGGATGACACCCCGCGTCCGGTCAAGACGATTCCGGGACATTTTACCCGTGTGTTCAACGCTACAGAAGACGATGTGAACAACGTATTTGGCTATGAGGACGAGACTCACTTTAACGTCGGGGTGCCGTTGGAATTGGAAAACACACAAATTAACCTTGATTTAAAGCGTCTGGTGGAACGCTCTATCGGCGTGTTCGGGAAATCCGGCACGGGCAAGAGCTTCTTAACGCGTGTGTTGCTCTCCGGTGTGATTAATCGCGGGCAGGCGGTGAATCTGATCTTCGATATGCACAACGATTATGGGTGGGAAGTGACCGATGAGCGCGGACCGAAGGCGAAGGGCTTAAAGCAACTGTTCCCTGCAAATGTGACCATTTTGACACTTGATGCCAAATCCAGTAATCGACGTAACGCCCGCTTTGATTTTGAGGTGAAGCTAGGATATAGCGAGATCGAACCGGAGGACATCGCCATGCTGAAAAGCACGATGAACCTGTCCGATTCGATGGTTGATGCGGCGTATACCTTACGCAAAAAGTGGGGCGAGGGCTGGATTGCCCGCTTGCTCAAGGGTGATGTGGACGACTTCGACATGATTATGGAACAAACCCCCTTATTGGCGGGCACATTGACCGCGTTGCAACGTCGCTTAGAGCGCTTCGAACGATGGGGATTCCTCACACAAGAAGCACCGGGCGACAGCGTGGAGCGAATCATCAATTTGTTGGTAGAGCAACAAAAAAGTGTGGTGCTGGAATTCGGGCGTTATGGTAATTCGCTGGAAGCGTACATTCTGGTCGCCAATTATTTAACACGACGCATCCACGAGCGCTATGTGGAAAAGGTCGAAACCGCGCTGGGCGATCCGTCGCTCGAACCGCCACAACTTCTAATCACAATTGAGGAAGCGCACAAATTTCTTGATCCACAAATTGCCAGTCAGACCATTTTTGGCATCATTGCCCGCGAATTGCGTAAATATAAGGTGACGTTGCTGGTGGTCGATCAACGCCCGAGTGGGATTGACGAAGAGGTGATGAGTCAGATCGGCACACGGGTGACGGCATTGCTGGATAATGAACGGGACATCAACGCCGTACTGAACGGTATCAGTGGCGCGGGAGGCTTGCGAGAGGTACTTTCGCGGTTGGATACCAAGCAACAGGCGATCATCATGGGGCACGCCGTCCCGATGCCGGTTGTGGTGCGGACGCGTATGTATGATGAGGCGTTCTATAGTGCCGTGACCGCAGATCGTGGCAATGTCGAAAACACGCGTAAGTCGCTGGGGAGTGGTGGTAAAAAGCGCGTGTAGATTTAGTGATAAGTGCTGATCTTGTAATTTTAATAATGTGAAATTATTTACGCTAAGAAGACGGTGGCATGCGCTTATGTACCGCAGGTACACTGCCACCCTACAAAACGCGATTTGTGTAGGGACGGATCTATGTATCCGCCCGCAAAAAACACAATTGTTTGAGACTATTTCTTATCCAAGACCAGCTCTAAGTGCTAGGATTGAGTAGCGAGTGCCGAGTTTGTTTAAAAGTTGAATGAGGTTGATAAATGGCAAAACGCCCTAAATATCCACTTATTTCACAGCAATCAGCACTCGATACGATCTCTCTTATCCCATTGCCCATGAAATGTGTGCGGGATCGCCGACGGTGTCCGGTTCGATACGCAAATATGCCAGCAGGCTTCTCAGGCTATCCGCCGCATACAACAGGGCGAAAGCGCGTTCGGGACGGGTCAGCTTACGCTTGCGGGAAAGTTCCAAGCCAACGACCATCCGCGCTAACCAGATCGACGCGATTAAATCTTCGTCAGTGTGCCAGAAGTCGGTCAATTTTTGCCGGATCGGTTGTAAGAGTGTGTTCACTCCCACACATATCACGCCAAGATCGGGCACATCCTGTAAGACTAAATTTTTCGCCAGATAATCCGATAAGTGAATCAGCTCAGGATGATAATCCGGGTTTACGGGCGACATCAAATTGAGGATGATGCCTAACTCCAATTG
>DAOTXB010000646.1:0-2020 GCA_034435575.1 Anaerolineae bacterium | reverse complement strand
CGTATGGCGGCGGTGCAAGCAGATTATGTGCTAAGTTTGCCGGGGCTTCCGGTAGATTTGCATGCTGGGTCACAGGGCGAAGACCCTAGGGTACGCTCCCAATTTGAAGAATTTTCCTGGACAACATACGGTCACCCTGAGATTATCTCCGTCACAGAAATTACCGCTATTGGTAGTATACAAAGTGCATTGAATTTCTGGCGTAATTCTGACATCCATAATCGGAGTGTAACAAACCCTGCCTTCCGTGAAGTAGGCATTGCCGCCCGTCAATATGGCACAGATATTATGTTTGTCGTTGTACTCGGTGGGCGCCCGGATGTCTTGCCCGCTGTGCTGGATAGTAGTACGGATCCGGGCACCTTGTATCTGACGACGGAGCTTGCCCAATGGGATGGTGTATGGATTGATGAAGTGACCGAATATCGTTTTCTTGATGGCGAAAATCAGCCATTGAACGAGTGGGCGGCATGGGAACCGAGTATCGAAGTCTCGGATGAATTATTGGCGGAAGAACCGCTCATCATCGAATATCGAGATGCAGATGACAAACGCACGCAACATGAAATTGCGATTAGACCCATCTGGTCGAGCTTGCCCATACCGGACACAGTGGCTATCGTGCCAACAGAAACCATCGCACCGACTGAGGTTCCAGATGCTGGTGGCGATGACGAAGAAGAAAACGGCGGGATTTTCACACAAAACACTGCCGTCCCCACACCAACCATTACACCGTCACCGATGCCAACACGAACACCGTTCCCAACATTCACGCCGACGATGACACCGTTACCGGGCAGTGTGGTATTTTACTATAATGACAACGTGTTTACGCTGTATAACAATGGCGCTGGTTTTATAGACTTAAGTGGTGTCAGCTTTCAACGGGAGGATATTGGCTTTACGGCGACTTTCTGGGAAGAAGTTTCCCCGGGACTAAATATTTCCGCATTACCAAGCACACAATGTCTGGTGGTTCAGCCTGAATCGGATAATGAATTTGTTGCGGCATCACAATGTACGATGGTGCGTAGTATCGTAGAAGAACCTGATCCACGATATTTTTGGTTAGGCGACTTTGACGTATTGGTTGATGGAGAAGTGGTTGCTAGTTGTTCAGGCGAGGCGGATAGCTGTCAAATAACGCTCAATTAACCTTTGTGACAATACTCGGAGATCAAAAAGCGGGTAGGTGTGTAGCTTACTCGCTTTGTTTTTCCTCGATAAAATTGTATCTATTGGAAAATAGTATTGAATAGTGTGATGAGCGCATGCTTGACTTGTTTGCGTTCTGTGGCTACGCACCCAACAACGGGAATAGAAGCGGAAATATTCAAGCCGATACGAATGTCATCTGCGCCCCACGCCGCCCTGTGATCTTGCTTATTAGCGACGAGAACTACCGGAATGTCGGGTTGAGCATTACGGATAGATTGTAAAATCGCGACAGTTTCCCCGAAGAATTCAGGACGGGTGCTATCCATCATCACCAAACAGGCAGAAGCGGCTGTGTCTTCGATAATGTCTCGTAAATACATGAATGCGGCATGTGGTGGTTCCGTGAATCGTGCTTTCAATGACTCATCAACGCGTAACATCCCCGCTGTCCAACCACCATCCTGTTGCACACTACGACAGATGGTTTCCAGCAAGGTCGTTTTACCGGACTCTGCGGTGCCAATTACCAGTATTTCAATGAGGTCAATATTTACATTGGCAGACATTACACGCTCCCGCGCCACTGTAACAATTCTTAACGATTTCGCTACAATTTTCAGTTTATCATGGAAAACGCGAATCTGTCACGAAATTTATTATGTCTATGAACTTGTAGCATAATTCAGACAATAACAATATCGTTAGTTACCGTCAGATTCTTGATGGGATTTACATGGATTCGTGCCGGGAATTGACCACAAAACGCCTTATATCATCTTATAAAAAGGAAAACGCCCCTGTGTGAAAGAGGCGCTTTAAGAAATGCTGTCTTACGTTTGTGTGATATGTGTGAGCACTA
>DAOTXB010000645.1:0-5629 GCA_034435575.1 Anaerolineae bacterium | reverse complement strand
TTTCTCGGTAGTCAATGGGAGCGCATGCTGGAAATTTTGGACATCTACGAATACTTCTGGTATGCCGTGTTAGCCGTAGTCGTGCTATACTACGCCGTCAAACGCTTCCGAAATCGGAGCACCGCGCCTGCCCCAACACAAGAAGGATAATATATACATGACGAACACCACCAACACCCAACGGTTAAAAGCATGGGGTGTGCATCTGTATACGGCAATCGGTGGTGTGGTGGGTATGTTTGCGCTGTATGCCGCCGCAGATGGCGATACGCCCTTAGCGTTTGTGTTACTGGTCTTCTCTATGGTGATCGATTCAACCGATGGAATCATGGCGCGACGTGCCCGTGTGAGCGAGGTTTTGCCAGATTTTGACGGGGCAATGATGGATAATGTGATTGATATGCTCACCTTCGTGTGGATTCCAGTTTTTATTATGTGGAAAGAAGCATTATTACCACACGAACTATGGACAATTGTGCCGATACTTGCCGGATTATACGCGTACGGGCAAGTGAACATGAAGACGGATGACAGCTTCTTTCTTGGCTTCCCGAGTTATTGGAATGTGGTGGCGTTGTATCTATTCTGGTTTGACCTGCCGGATGTATTGACGATTGCATTTGTCGTCTTGCCCGCGATCCTTACGTTTATCCCCACACGCTATCTTTATCCCAGTAAAAATTATGTTTTCTGGCGACTGACGTGGGGCTTAGGGGTCATGTGGTTTTTGCTGGTTTTCTGGTTATTGCTACAAGATAACCCGAGTGATGTGTTGATTATTTTGAGCTTCTATTACCCTGTGTACTATATGGTGATGAGCTTTTATATCGAATACCGTATATGGATGGGCGAACGCGCCGCAGATATTGATGTAGATATCGCTACGTGACCCTAATCACTCGTTGAATCGCAGGTTCCCCATAAGTCGCACCGCCCGTTATCACGCGCAAATTCGGGAGAATCTGCGCCTCGCCTGTGCCGTGTGTGTGCCCACATAACACGGTAATTTGTGTATTACTGTACGTTCCTGCAAGCTCAAGCAACAAATCACCGATGGCTTTACAGGTGAAGTGTGGCAGATATGGATCATCATTATCCGGTGTTTTACCTTCATGCCAGCAGGCTTGCTGAAATGGGGGCGAATGTGTCAGCACATACACATGCTGATAGCGTGTCAACGCGTCGGTCAGCTGTGGGCGTAACTGTCTGGCGGCGCTCCGCCCAAGTGAGCGGAGTTTCTCTAATCGTTCGACTTGATTTGCCGTAACTAACGAGGCGATCTGTACATAATCGTTCAGCATGACGCTGGAAAGTAAAAAATCACCATAGCCACCATCCGACCACCCCCCATGCCCGACAAGCGCCGTCTGTTCCGTCAGTTCCACCACACCGGCTTCAGGTAACCAGCGCAAATAAGGATGTTCGAGGGTTAATTGTCGTGCAAGATCACGCACTGTAGGGATGTCCCCACCGTAATAATCATGATTCCCGAGCACAAAATACACCGTTTTTTTGAGCGTGTCGGCGATTTTCTGTAAGTAAACACTCAGCGTACCCGCGTCTGCGATGTCGCCGCCAATAACGAGTGCATCATAAGCGCGGGAATCAATATCTGCGAGCAAGGCATCAAGCCGATTGGGTGAAACCATTTCTAAATGAATATCAGTTAGCCAGATTACTGTATGCGTCATAAATTTATTCTATAAATCCTCACCACCATTAACCTTGAGAATGGTACCGGTCACAAAGTCTTCCTGTGCAAGATAAACCACCGCCCGACCAATCGCTTCCGGTGTACCGGTATGACCGATAGGGAGTGCTTCGCCGATGGCTTGCCACGCTTCTTCAGAATTACCAGCATCACGGAGTACCGGTCCCGGAACAATGCCATTCACGCGAATGCCTTCGTCACCGAGGTCTAATGCGCTCACTTTTGTCAACATGCCCAGCCCTGCTTTACTCACATTATGGTCAACACGCTCACGCCAGGGACGGATCGCACCGTAGTCGAGAATATTGATGATCGCCCCACCTACCGGATCATTTTCGCGCATCATGGTGACGGCGGCTTTTGTACATAGAAACGGTGCGGTCAAGTTGACCGCGAGTGACTGTTTCCATGCCTCAAGTGTCACATCCATCAAACGATTTTCATGGAAGACAGAGGCACTGTTGACCAGCACATGCAGACTACCAAACTGTTCGGCAACCTCTTCAAATAAGGCTTTGACCCCGTCTTCGGTGCTAATATCCGCCTGTATAGAAAAGGCATCGACACCATGCGACTTAATCTCCTGTACTGTGTCGCGGACTGCATCATCAGAGGAGCTATTGTAATGCACCATCACGCTCATCCCCGCTTTTGCGAGTTCTAAAGCAATCGAACGCCCCACGCGCTTTGCTGATCCAGTGACCAGAGCAATTTTGTCTGTCAAATCAATTTGCATATTATGCCTTTCGCTAAATACGCTCACATCATAACGCGCCAACGCTCATTCTGCTATAGCAGATCATAGAACAAATGTTTGTTATAACAGGATTTTTAGGGTACAATTAAGAACAATAGTTCTTCATCGAGGATAGAGAGACACCGCATGACTGTTCAAATCTTAAATACCACATCAGATTGGCTGATTGTGACGGCGGATTTTCCAAACTTGAGCGTTGAGAGCCTCTATCAACATTGGACAACGCCTGATCTATTGAAAAAATGGTGGTCGCCGGATGTGCCTCAAATGACCGCCACCGTCGGCGAAACATATCATCTTGCATGGTCTGCCATGAACTGGAATCTGCGCGGTACTGTTAAAGCCGCGACGCTGAATACGGTTTTTGCGTTTAGCTGGGCATGGGATCATCAACCAACGTTACCAACGCGAGAGGTATGTATCTCTTTCACAGCAAAAAATAATGGTAGTGCGCTTACCCTTTTGCATGGCATTTATGGCGATAGTCATGATGACCAGAATGACCGCCAGAGTCATATCGAAGGATGGACACATTTTCTGGGGGAATTGGGAAAAATCAGCGCATAGCATCCAAAGCGAAACCCTGTTCGATGAAGCGATGCGAAAAGCCGTAGTTAATCGCGTTTGCTTCATCATTAACCATCACATCTGTTCATCATTCAGCACCCCTTCTACACATGTCAGATTATCTGCCACTGCTGTGCGCTTTACTGCGCTCCAGCTTCCCCTTTCTGGCGCTGGCAATATATGAACTGTGTATAAAATTGTGGATAAAATGCTTCTGAGGCAGGCGCGTGGTAGGTTTTTAGTGAAGAAACGGTATAATTGCCCTACTAATGAAGGTGTCGCTAGTTGCGCGTCGTACCCACAGCTTATATACTGACGCATAATGTTTTCCGGCAAACATCGCACCCATTATTGATGTTGCCCCGTCCGCTATAACAGAAAATATCGGTATTGGTCTATGTCTGAAGAAAATAAGCAAGTAAGTACCATTGGCGAATTACGTAATCTCAAAACGTTGAGTGAAGAGATTGGTACATCCCTGCGTAGCCAGCGCGAAATCTTGAAAAAACGCGGGATGTCTTTACCGCCGATGGCGATTCAAACCCTCACCGGGATTGATAAAGAAATTAAGGTATTAGAAGATAACGTATTAGAGGAACAGACCGAACTCGGTCAATTACGTGCGCTGGTTGATACTACCGCGCTTATCACCTCTACGCTCGATCTCGATAGCGTGTTGCATCAAGCGATGGACGTGGTCATTAACCTGACCGGCGCAGAACGTGGGTATATCATCCTCGTCGATCAAGATACGGGTGAATTAGATTATCGCATCCGGCAGGAGAGTGAATTATTGCCACAACAGGGTGGCTCTGGTATCCCACAAATTAGCCAGACGATCCTGCGCGAAGTGTTGGACACAGGCGAAGCACTCCTCACTGATAACGCTTATAAAGATGAACGTTTGCAGGGCAATGTGAGTATCGCTAACTTATCACTGCGTTCTGTCTTGTGCGTCCCGTTGAAATACAAGGGCACGGTTATTGGCGTGGTCTATGTCGATAATCGTTTACGAAGTGGGTTATTTGAAGAACGCGAGAAAAACCTGCTGGTAGCATTCTCCAATCAAGCGGCGGTTACTATCGAAAATGCCCGTTTGTATGCCCGCATTCAGCAATCGTTGGCTGAAATTAGCGAAACCAAAGAATTGATTGACAACGTGTTCGCCTCTATCGGTAGTGGTGTGATCACGACAGACTCCAGCGATAAAGTGAGTATGTTCAACCATGCCGCCTCACAAATTCTTGAACGTGAGGAAGATCAAGCAGTCGGGCAACCCCTGGCTTCTGTGTTGTATGGGGTGACTTCTGAGATGGAAACGCATCTGGCAACGGTGCGTGAAAAAAATGAGCGACAATTGATCGAGGCGGAGATGGAAGTGCCCGAACGAGGACGCATCGCAGTCAGCATTAAAATGAACCCGCTTAAGGATGGTCTGAACCAAACGCAGGGTGTCGCGGTTGTGTTGGATGACCTGACCGAGAAAAAAGACCGTGAAGAAACCATGGCGAGCGTCAAACGCTATCTGCCACCGGAATTGATCGACAACATTCATCAGATTTCGAACATGGGGCTGGGCGGTGAACGCCGTGAGGTAACGTGTGTATTTGTTGATGTGCGCCCCCTCTCCACCTTCCCTGAGGGTTTTCGTCCGCAACAAATCATGGAAATGCTAAATCTGTATTTGACCCGTGCTACCGATTGTATTCATCATCAAGAAGGCGTGATCGATAAGTACATGGGGCATGAGATCATGGCATTGTTCAACACCCAATTAAACCCGATGGAAGAAGATCACTCAGCGAAAGCGATTAAAGCGGCGTTAGATGTGCGCGATGCCTTTATTGCACTCTATGAAGAACTGGGGATCAACCCTGACCCGCACTTTTATCGCGTTGGGATGCATACCGGTATCGCCACACTGGGTAATGTGGGCAGTTTGAGCAGACGCGAATTCACCGCGCTGGGAGATACCATCAACAGTTGTAAACGGTTAGAAGAAAACGCAGAGTCCGGGCAAATCATTATCAGCCAGGACACCTACGATCATGTCAATGCCAATGGCGTTCCTGAAGGCATCCGGTTTGAGGATGGCGGGGCGTTAAAGGTTAAAGGACGTGAACAGAAGATACAGATCTACGAGGTATTTAGATCGTAATGGACGAACAAAACAACACCCCAAACACAGCACAAGATGATGATGGTCGTCAGACTCAGAATCAGGTACGTGGCATCTCTCAGCAGATTACCGATCTGGTGCAATTATTGACCAGCCAACGCCAGATGTTACAAAAGCGTGGCATGAACCTGCCGTCCGGCTCGTTGGACAGTTTGAACACACTCAAACGTCGACTAGATGCCCTGTCGCGCCAATTATTGACCGAACAACTTGAGTTACGGCGTTTACGTGGATTAGCAGACACCACCGCATTGATCAATTCTTCGCTTGAGGTCAATGACGTGCTCAATCAAATTATGGATACGGTCATCAATTTGACAGGCGCAGAACGCGGCTACATCATGTTGAAGAACATACAGACGGGTGAGCTTGAATTCGCCGTTGCGCGTGGGATTGATCGTGAGCAATTGGTGGG
>DAOTXB010000644.1:0-5341 GCA_034435575.1 Anaerolineae bacterium | reverse complement strand
GCGATTGTGTTCACGGAAGCGATTGCTATTTATGCGCTCGTGGTCGCCCTTCTGATCGTCTTCGTACTTTAATCGGGAGGAGATTCAGGAATGCGGATAAATAAACGACTGATCCTATTGCTAGTGGTGGTGATGCTGTTATTTGCAGTGTCCCCGGCGCTTGCAGTGGAAGAAGGCGGAAGTCCGCTTGATGCACTTGGTATCAATGCTGGCTTCTTGATCTCACAAATCATTAACTTCACTATCTTGTTTGGTGGGCTGACTCTCTTTTTATGGAGACCAGTGACCAACATGCTAGATGCTCGCGCAGAAAAAATCAGCAAAGGGCTGGAAGATGCCTCTGCCGCCGCTAATGCACGTAAAAACGCAGAAGCTGAAGCAGAGAAAATCCTGTCTCAGGCACGTACAGAAGCCGCTCAGGTGGTGGATAGTGCCCGTGGTCAGGGCGATGGTGTGGCAAAAACTATCGAAGCAGAAGCCCGTAAAGACGCGGAAAAAATCCGTGAGGATGCTCGCGCGTCTGCTGAGACAGAACGCAATCAGCAACTGGCTGAAGTTCGCGATCAAGTGAAGGAAATTTCTATCGCTATCGCAGAACGTCTTATCGGTGCAAACCTTGATAAGAAGAAGCAAAGTGAACTGATTGATGGTTTCTTCACCGACTTGCCAGACGATGCAAAAAATCTTTCTGGTGATGTCACTGTAGTGAGCGCGATGCCGCTTGATGATGGTGAACAGAGCAAAGTGAAGAAAGAACTTGGTGCTGATAATGTCACTTTTATGGTTGACCCCAACATTCTTGGTGGTTTGATCCTCCGTGCGGGAGACCGTGTGGTAGATGGCAGTATCCGTAACAATATGAACGATCTTGCCGGGCGTTTAGCCTAAGCACGATGTTTTTCACATAAGATCATTAGCGCGTCGGTGACGATCCGGCGCGTTTTTGATTCACGTGCTAGGCATACATCCGGCTTTTATGTAGACTTGTGTCTTTGTGTGACGAAGCGATTTTTGAGGAACTATGCCAAAATTATCTGCACTATTAGATGCCCTGCCTGTTGGTCAGCTTATCAACAACAGTATTGATGATGTATCGATCCGCGCTCCGGTGACAGAAGATGCGCGTGGTGTGCAACAGGATGGGGTGTTTGTGGCGCGTAAGGGCTATACGACAGACGGGCATCAATATATTCAGCAAGCGATTGATAATGGTGCGGTAGCGGTTGTTGGTGAGCAGGACATTACAGGTTTGAGCGTGCCCTATGTACAGGTCAGAGATGCCTGGCAGGCGCTGGGTTATCTGGCGGCGGCATATCATGATTTTCCTTCACGCAAGTTGACCGTAATCGGTGTCACAGGGACGGATGGTAAGACCACAACAACCACGCTTATTCAGAGCATCCTCAACCGCGCCACACAGGGTAAAACCGGTTACATCAGCACCATTGCGGCTGACCTCGGTGGTGAGCAGTCCGACACCGGCTTGCATGTCACCACACCCCTCGCGCATGATGTACAGGCGTATCTGGCAAAGATGGTAGATAACGGCTTGACGCATTGTGTGCTGGAGATGACGAGCTTTGGCTTGGCGCAAGGGCGGTTAAATGGCGTTGATATTGATGTTGCTGTGTTGACCAACTTGCGCCATGAACATCTTGATGTCCACGGCACATTTGAGAATTATCGCGATGCGAAAGCGCGTATGTTTCGTATGTTGGCGGATTCGTACCGCAAACAGGATCGAGTTGGGAACGAAGTACCTAAAATTAGTGTCATTAATAATGATGACCCGAATGCCGAATACTTCTTTCAGATTAGCGCGGATGAGGTCTTGACCTATAGCATTGACGCTGACGCAACGTTTAAGGCATTTGATATTCAATATGATGCGGGTCAATTGCGCTTTCGGGTGCCGGATATATGGTCTGATTTGAACGAAGATGGCTTAGAGCGCGAATTTACATTACGCTTGATCGGGCGTTTTAATGTGTATAACGCGTTAGCCGCTATTGCCGCTACACATTGTTTGATTGATGATGAAGATAATGCCATTCCCGCGATTGTGTCTGATGGCTTAGAGGATGTTACCGCGATTTCAGGGCGGATGGAACGGATTGACGAGGGGCAAGACTTTACAGCTATTGTGGATTTTGCCCATACGCCGAATGCACTGGAAAATGCGCTGGAAACGTGCCTTACAATGCTCGATGCGGATCAACGGGTGATCGCGGTATTTGGCAGTGCTGGTCTGCGCGATGTAGAAAAACGCCGGATGATGGCAGAAATTTCCGCACGTATGGCGCATATCACCGTGTTGACGGCGGAAGACCCACGCACAGAATCTTTGGATGATATTTTGCAGATGATGGCGACTGCGTGTGAGTCGGTTGGCGGGGTAGAGGGCAAGACCTTTTATCGTGTGCCAGACCGTGGAGAGGCATTGTACCGCGCCTGTCAGCTGGCAAAGAAGGGCGATATTGTGGTGGCATGTGGCAAAGGGCATGAACAGAGCATGTGCTTTGGGACGGTTGAACATCCCTGGGATGATCGTGATGCGTTGCGGGCGGCGTTACGCGGGGCACCACTCAAAACATTGCCGACGGCGAATGTATAAACCACCGCATGTGAAAAGACAGTGGGTTTATGGTAAAATTTTGCAAAGCAATGTTACGAAGCCGTTAAGCTCAGGCAAATAAACGGTAAACATTACTGGCGTATCAGGCAAGTAGTTATCGGGGGTCTATGACCGATCTCGGCATCATTATTGTCAATTGGAATACATGCGATCTGTTAAAGACATGTTTGCAGACTGTGTTAGCAAGTGAAGGTGCATTTACCTTCAAAGTTGTTGTCGTAGACAACGGCTCTAGCGATGGCAGTCAGGCGATGATACGTGATAATTTCCCTGATGTGCATTTAATCGAAAGCGAGATCAACGGCGGGTTTTCTTATGGGAATAACCTCGGGTTGAATTGGCTTGGGTTTCATGAGGGTGGTCAAGTAGATGCTGATGCACCGCGATATGCACTATTGCTCAACCCGGATACAGAAGTGCCCCCTACCTCGTTATATGATATGGTGGCGTTTATGGATTCTCGCCCTGATGTTGGGATGGCGGGACCAAAATTGTTACTTGAAGATGGCAGTTTAGATTTAGCCTGTCGTCGAAGTTTCCCGACACCTGTTGTTGCATTTTATCATTTCAGCAAGTTGGCGAAGTTGTTCCCGAATAGTCCACGATTTGCCCGCTACAATATGACTTACAAATCGGTAGATGAGCAGATAGAAGTGGACTCGGTAGTTGGCGCGTATATGCAGGTGCGCCGAGAAGCAGTGGCACACGCTGGCTTAATGGATGAAACGTTTTTTATGTACGGAGAAGATTTAGATTGGGCGTATCGAGTCAAGGCGAACGGTTGGAAGGTAATTTATCATCCAAAGGTGACCGTATGGCACATCAAGAGAGCGGCGAGTCGCAAGAGTCAGAAGGCGCAGTTCGAGTTTTATCGGGCGATGCTGATCTTTTACAGGAAGCATTACCGGAAGACGACTCCGAATTGGCTACACAGCCTGGTGTTACTCGGGCTAATGGTCAAGGGCGGACGCAAGCTCTGGAAGGAAATACTGCAGTCACCGATGCCGGCTACAAGCGCTTAAAGCCACAGGTTACTGACCCAGTCCGTACCGCGCGCACCCGTCGTGCATTGAGCATATTGCTGTTTTCGTTGGATGTTTTGATGCTGTGTTTTGCGTTCGTGCTGGGGTATGCGGCACGGATTTATTTGCCATTCCTAGCGCGTCCTGACAGTTTGCCGTCGCTCATTAACTATGTACCAACTCTGGTGCTCCATGTGGCGATGAATATCATCATGTTTTACTTTTCACGCATGTATCATCAACGGCGTGTCTTCAGCCGATTCGACCAGGCGCGTGATATTTTCGCGGCGGTAACTATCGGGTCGATGATGGCAAGCGCCATGCAGGAGTTGGTATTTAAGGGGACATTGCTGGAGGTTGATTATCCACGTGGGATGTTCTTCTATGCGTGGATCTTCAGTGCGGTGATGGTGATATTAGGGCGAGAGGCACATCGCATATTGCAAATGAGTGTGCGCCGTCGTGGGATTGCCCGTGATAATCTGTTGATCATCGGGACAGGACGTATTGCGCGTGATATTGCACACACGGTGCGCGATAATACTATGCTTGGTTATAATATCGTCGGTGTCGTGAATGATAAGGTCAAACCAAAAGGGCATATCATCGGGATTCCGATTATTGGGCTATATAATGATCTGCCGGAATTGATTGATAAATATGATGTTGAGCAGGTGATTATTGCCCTGCCGGACGCTAAACGAACGGAACTTGTTGATCTTGTAACTCTCTGTCAGCGTGGGCGTGTGGACATCAAAATTTTCCCGGATATTTTCGCCTATATGGCGGGTGATATGAACGTGGATGATCTGGGTGGTGTGCCGTTGTTGACGGTGCGCGATATTGCCCTGCGTGGGTGGAAGCTCAGTCTGAAGCGTAGTCTGGATATATTTGGTTCGTTTGTTGGGCTGGTGTTCTTGTCGCCGTTTATTTTGTTGACGGCAATCATCATTCGGGTTGAATCCAGAGGTCCGGTGTTTTATACGCAGATTCGCATGGGGTTGGATGGACGTTCTTTTCCTATGATTAAATTCCGGTCAATGCGTTCTGATGCAGAAGAAGGTGGTCCCGGTTGGACAGTAGAAAACGACCCCCGTGTGACCCGCATCGGGCGATTTATGCGCCGTACCAACTGGGATGAAATTCCCCAATTGATAAATGTTTTACTCGGTCAGATGAGCCTTGTAGGACCGCGCCCGGAACGCCCGCATTATGTGCAGGAATTCCGCGATAAAATCCCGCGTTATATGGAGCGCCATCGTGAAAAAGGTGGCATGACCGGCTGGGCACAAATTCATGGCTATCGGGGTGATACCGCGATTGGTCCGCGTTTAACCTATGATCTATGGTATGTTGAGAACTGGTCATTATGGCTGGATATTAAGATTATCTCGCACACGATCTGGCAAACCTTCCGCAACAAAAGCCCGAACGCCTATTAGCGGAAAACCTTTATGGATCTGAAAACCTTAGAAGATGCGATGCACGCTTTTGTGGAGAGCAAAGGCTGGTATCGTGATGAGTCACCTAAACCACAAACGCCCAAAAATCTTGCTATTTCGCTGGTATTAGAGGCAAGCGAAGTGCTAGAGCATTATCAATGGGGCGAAGATTCTGTTGATAAAGTCGAACTTGCGTCAGAATTGGCGGATGTGATGTTATATCTGCTTCAGTTAGCCAGCAT
>DAOTXB010000643.1:0-2156 GCA_034435575.1 Anaerolineae bacterium | reverse complement strand
TGATGAATCCCCGGATGCGCGACCAGATAGACCAACAGTGCAACGGTCTTTTGTGAGACGAATCCGCTTATCACAACGTTGTTTTCAAGAACGACAAGCCGTCCCAATGTTTGAATCATAAGCATAAGTTTTAAGTTCTGTTGTTCAAATTAATCAAAGAAAAACGTCTTTGCCGATGTTCTGAATACACCAGGTATTGTAATCGAATTTGTACGCGTAGAAAAACATACCTGCGCTGTAGGGCGAGGATACGGCTGTGTGGTAAGGATAACGATACGGTAAATCGTGCTAATTCGTACTGTCAACTCAAATAGACTATACTTATTTGAAATTTATTAAAGGGGACACATCATGATTTTACATCGCGTAGTTTTTCAGGCAAAGGTTGGCAAAGCAGACAACATTGTAGCACACATGAAGGAGCAAATGACGAACATGCCCGAAGAACTTTCCCATCTTCAACCCCGCATTTTGACCGACATTAGCGGTCGATTCGATACCGTAGTTGTCGAGACTGTACATGAAAGTCTGGCAACTTACGAACAATTCCGAAACATGCTGATGCAACGGGGCGCAGATGCAGATTCACCCAGTCCGATGACAGACCTCATTGAAACTGGATATAACGAATACTACACGATTGAGATGTAAATAGACGCATCATTATGTAATGTGTTTATCAGTAAACGGCAGGCGATCTATGTATTAAGCAATGGATCGCCTCATCACCTACAACCACTCCATTCCACTACTGTTTACACCGAGTTCTTCCCACCGGAACGGATCAAATCCTGCTTTAGGTCCCACAACTTTTTCGTCAGCGACACATGATAAATGTGCGGGTTCACGATACGGCGCACACCGCTATCGAGCCGTTCCAGATCATGCTGACGGCGTTCCCGCAAGGTGTCAATTGGTGGGAAGTCATAGACTACCTTGCCGTCTTTGATAATCGTCGCTTGCAAGCGCTCAAATTCGGCAATGCGTTCCCTCTTAATCGTTCGCGCAAGGTTATGCTGGCTAGGATGATGTAAGTGGATAGTCTCCATTTGTGTCAAATCCTGGTCATCCAAACTGAGCGCGTCCACAATCGCTTTGCCACGTTTGTCATATAATCGCCAGACCTCTTTACTGCCCGGATTCGGAATTTTCGCCGCACTTTCTGACAATTTGAGCGCGGGCATCCATTCCCCCTGTTCATTGTGGACGGCGACCAACTTATACACACCATTGAGCGCCCCTGCCCCGCGTGAGGTAATCAAACGTGTACCCACACCAAACGTCAACCGCTTGATGACTGCGTTTGCGTCTACGCCTAATTGCATCGCTTCTTCTTGAATCTGGGTGATGATCTGCAACAATACCAATTCGTCAATTTCATTGGATAGTACGATGCTTGTATCAGGGAAATCGGCATCGTCCAACATTTTTGCCACGCGAATGCTCAAATATGCGAGATCGCCCGAATCCAAGCGTACCCCGACGGGTTTGTGCCCCTTTTGCTTGAGTTCATTAAACACGGTGATCGCGTTCGGTATGCCACTTTCTAGCGTGTTGATTGTATCGACCAGTAAAAGGCAATCGTCAGGGTATGTTTCTGCGTAGGCACGGAAGGCTTCGATCTCGCCCATGCCCAGCGCCATAAACACCTGAACCATACTGTGGGCGTGGGTGCCCTTTGGTGGATACCCCAGCACAAACGAAATCCCTGCATTTGAGGTGAAGTCCGCGCCACCGATGAGCGCCGCCCGTGCCCCCGAAACCGCGCTTTTGCCGTGTGCGCGTCTCGCACCAAATTCGAGCAACAACTGTCCCCGCCCTGCTTGATGCACGCGTGCCGCTTTGGTAGCGATCAATGTCTGGTAGTTCAATTGATTCAGCAAGTATGTTTCCAACAATTGCGCCTGTATCATTGGACCTTCTACCGTGACCAGCGGTACGTTAGCATGTACGGCGCGTCCTTCAGGGATTGCGGTGATCGTCAATCCACCAAAATTGCCGTTTTTGCGTAAATAGTCGAGGAAGTCATCGTGAAATAAACGTGACCCATTGGCGGCGGTGTGGGTCTTTAAGTAGCTAATCTCGTCATCGCCGAAGTGCGCGGTCTGCATCCAATCAACCAGCCATTCTAGACCGGCATTGATACAATATCCCGC
>DAOTXB010000642.1:0-7939 GCA_034435575.1 Anaerolineae bacterium | reverse complement strand
AACGCAATCCGCTGAAATTGCACACTCGCCATATTCGCCACAATCAACTGATTTGGGTTAAAGCCCGTTGGCGACAAATCACGCTGGCGCACAAGCAAGATACTGCTAAATAACAAGCCCACACCAACCCATTGCTCCACCGTCAAACGATCACCCAGCACGAAAAATGCTAGCAATAATGCGATCCCAATTTCGGTAATCGCCAGTACAGCCGTTTGCATCCCGCCAAAAACTTTCACCCCAGCGAACATCGCCAGACGGGAGAGTGCCGTTGTGATGCCAAGAATGACAATCGGTGCGGTGGAATCAACCACCACCTGCGTGGAAAGCGGTTGCCCGATTGCCAACCACACAATCGAGACGATCCCACCCATCGTCGTCAAAACATAAAGCGTGACCGTGGGCGATGGCATCTCATACAGCACATATTGACTTAGCGTGACCGTCCCTGCGAACATTAGTGCACTGCCCAGCATAAACCCGACTCCAGTAAAATTGACCGCGTTCGGGCTGAAGCCAGTAATCATAATCAACGCCAACAATGCTAATCCTACGCGCATAATCATGCGCCAATCCACCTTTTGTCCGGCAGAGCTAGAAATCAACACAGCCAGAGGCAAGTACATGCCGTTCAACAATTGTGTCAGCGACGCATCTAGCAAGCTCAAGCCACCATAATAGAAAAGTGACCCGATACCGTTCACCGCGCCAATCACAATACATCCCAACAAACCCGCTGGATAAATATAGATATACTTTCGCATGAACATCGCATAAAACACCCATAACAAAACGACAGCGACAATTGTACGCAAAGCCGCGACGCTAAAGGGGTCTGCACCGGCTTCGATTGCCAATTTGCCAAAAATGGGTGCCATGCCGAGAAATATCGGCGTGAGGAAGGCGGCGAGTATTCCACTTACGGGAACTTTCTGAGACATAATCGAGTATCCGGTCTATGGTTGGTGAATAGTGTTTGATTGCCGGTAAAAGTCTATCGTGTACTATATCTATAGTAAGGCATTTACGGAAAATCGCGCATAAATAAACAGAAGGTGTTAACGAAGCATGACAATCTAATTACCAATCGGACTCATTGTAGATCGTGAGGAGAATAAGGGTAGAGCAACGGTAAATGTACTTCCGGGCAAGGTATCTATGTCACGCCCTGCACTTTCCACAAGAATTTGTCCGCCATGCGCCTCAATAATCCCACGCGCAATTGGTAATCCTAACCCGAGACCCCCACCACCGAAGGCAGTTTTACTGGTACTGTGCAATTCAGCGTCATCAACCGTGTGGAACTGATCGAAAATATGCTTCTGTTCTTCAATGTCAATGCCCACACCTGTATCGCGCACAACTACCTTCACCTGCCCATCACTCACACTGCCCACCACGCTCACCGTACCACCATCCGGTGTATATTTAATCGCGTTTCCGATGAGGTTGGTCACCGCAAGTTTCAACAGATCAGCATCAGCGCGTATTGATTGTGGAAATTGTGATTGCTCGAATTTCACCCGCATCTTGCGCTCTTGCAATGCTTCTGTAAAGCCCTTAAGCACACGAAAAATCAAAAGACCCAGATCAATCTGTGCAATATTAAGTTCAATATCCTGCGTCATTAAACGGCTAATCGTCAAAATTTCATTGACCACGCCATGCATCCGTTCAATCGATTCCACCAGACCGTCAATCAACGTCTTGACCGTCTCATCCTGCCGGAACACCGTTTGCAAACTTGGAAAATCTTCGAGTAACCGGACATAACCATACACTAGGGTGAGCGGAGTCCGTAGTTCATGTGCGGTGATCTGAATAAAGGTCTGCTTCATCCGATCCAGACGCATCAATTCAGCATTGAGTTCGCCCATTTCGCGAATACGTCGCTCCAGATGCCGAATGACCTCACGAGTGTAGCGGGCTTGCCCTTCGGACAACCGTTTTGCGTCCAGTGAATCCTGCCCACCATCCAGATAATATTGTATTTGCTCGCGTAATGTGGTGGTGTTCAACGGTTTAACCAGATAGCCGTTGATCCCCGCCGCCAGAGCCACTTCGCGCTGTGTACTGTAATGAATACCCGTCAACGCGACAATGGGTGTCTGAAGAAACCGTTCTTCAAGGCGTAACACTGTGGCAATTTCATAGCCTTTCAGGTCAGGCAGGTTGATGTCCGTCAGAATTAAATCAGGGTTATTAGACCGCGCAAGATCAATCCCAAGTAATCCTGTTCCGGCGGTAATGACTTCATAACCGGAAACGGTCAGAATGCGATCTACGAGGTTACGGTTCGCAAGGTCATCTTCGATGTAAAGAATGGTTGGTTTTGTCGTCATAACAATTAGAGGTTTGATCCTGATAACATAGCGTGAATTTCAGAAATACAGGTACGCAAATCACCGGCATACGTCGGGTCTTCAATATTTGGCACCGTGCTGCACAGGGTTAACCAGCCATTATATCCAGCAGATTTCAACGTAGCGATCACCGTTTCGATGTCAATATTGCCATGCCCCGGCAAGCGATGAAGATCATCCGCTAAATGCACATACCCAATATGCGCGGTATGTGCTTGCAACGCCTCAATCGGATCTTCTTCTTCAGAAAAATGATCACAGACATCTAACCCAATCGTGATATGCGGATGATTATTGATCTTTTCACGAATGACCCCGGCACGATACAGCGTATTAATCAAGTGAGCACGTTTTTGACTGACCACAAGCAGGTGCAACTCTGCCCCGAGTGCATACGCCAGGTCACCGAGCGTCGCATGGAGCTGTGCGACGAGCATCTCGCCCTCAAGTTCCACTGCCGATTTATACGGGCGCAGATCCGGCAAAGCGGGAGCAGTGCTGTAATGTGGGATAAAAACCACACGCCCCGCGCCGAGGTCTATAGAATCGGTCATCGCGGTGCGTATTTCCACAATTGCCTTTTCGCGTTCGGTAAAATCGGGGTGTAATAATCGCGTTAGTCCGATGTTCACGGCGGCGGTTTGTACACCTGTCGCCTCCATCGCCCCGATGATCTCTGCCACACGCCCATGCACGCCTTCTGACACAAACTCCACGCCGTCAAAACCAATTTCCCGCGCTTTTTGTAACCTTTGCAAGGTGGTTGTGCCGGGTAACGCAGATTCTTGAATGGCGATTCTCATGGTGAACGCTCCAATTGTTTGCATTCAGGATAAGATCATGCCCAACTATAACGCACCTATCCCTGTTTCGATATACCAGCGCAGACCTCATGTTGCCGGTGCGGGCTGTTCGCGATCCTTTGCTTGTGGCTCATCATCAGTCGTTAGGTGGATGGTGCCATCAGGGTCTTGTGTAACGCCACTGCGCCACCCGCGCTTGCCCAATACATCAAAGATATACAGTTCCTCCACCACCGATACAATAATCGCCAGAATTGGCACTGCCAACAAAATACCATAAAATCCGAGCGTCGCCGCCGCGATAATCTGAAATGGTAACAATATTCCAGCGGGCAGGTTCAACTGTCGCTTCATGATATTCGGGGAGATAAACGAGCCTTCTACCTGATTTAACCCCCAGTAAATGACCGCGGCGGGGATCACTTTGGTGATGTCTGTTGCGGCGGTAAACAGAATAATCGGGATAAGACCGATATAATAACCAACGTTGGGAATAAAGGTGGCGACACCGGCAATCACGCCCAGCGCGAAGGCATTGGGCACATTGAGGATGAAGTCCATAGATAGCCAGACCGTGACCGATGTAAAGAGCACGGATACTGACAACCCCGCCATCCAGGACGTGACATCTTTACGAATCTCGTTGATGAGTTGAACCACACGTTCTTCACGGTCTTTGGGCATCAACGCGACAATCGGGCGGTAATATACCAGTGGGTCTGCCAATAGATAACCTGTAATCAAAATAATCAGCAATAGGTTTGCAATAAGACTACCGACCACATTGCCGATGCCACCAATAATCGGCAACGCAGACCCCAGAATGCTTTCAAGATTGACCGCCTGCAAATCAAACTCACCGACCTGCTCCACATCAATGATGTCATTCAAATCCGCGTTGATGAAATTCTCGTAATCCTCAACCGTAAATTCCGGTAATACTTCAGTCAGAAAGTCGTAGCGCTCACGTAAATCCACATAAGAACTCACCGCAGATTGCCCGGCATCCGGGATCGACTCAATCAAGTTTTGAAACTGATTAATGAACGGTGGGATAACCGTCGCGGCGATTAGAATGATGGCGACGACAACACCCAATAAGGTGATGAGTGCCGCTAACGTGCGCGGGATGCCGCGTTTTTGCAGGCGAATAATCAGCGCATTCAAGCCGATGGATAATATCCAGCAAAAGAAAATAGTCAGCAAGATCGATTTTAGCGTCGTGATCGCACTAACGAGAAATACTGTGAAGAAAACAATGATAACGAGTGTGATCGTTCGCCGGACAAATTCGCCGTACGTCATGTGTCTATTTCCCCCATAAGTGGATGAACACCATCGGGCATCGTGAATATTTACCCGATGCCCGATGGTTAGAATTGTAATTTACATTGTCAGATATGCAATTTTCTATCTGTGACTCATTAGGCTTCATCCCGTCGCCGTCTGAAGACAAAGAAGAAAATCGCTAAGATCAGCAACCCGAGTCCACAGATCGCGATCAGAATCGCAGGGAGCGGGTCATCGCTATCTTCTGGCGCGTCCTGAGCTTCCACTTCGGTGATCTCAACAGGTGTCGCGGTAATCGGGTCAATGGTCGCCGTCGCGTCAACAATCACCGTTGCTTCTTCCGTGACCACAAGTTCATCTGTCGCTTCTACAGTCGGCTCTTCCGTGATTTCGATTTCAGTCGTCGGTTCTATTGTGTCGGTTGGTACCACCGTCTCTGTTGCTGTTGGTTCTGCTGTGTCCGTTGGCGCTAATGTCTCAGTTGCTACCGGCTCCGGTGTATCCGTCGGTTGTGCTTCGAGCGTTGCCTGTGCATCCTCGGTTGATTGTTGATTAACGCTTGCCTGTGCAACAGCGGTCACGGCATCGTTGGTTTCCTGCGCGTCCAACGTCGCAAGTTCATTCAGACGGTCAATCGTGTCCTGCGTCGCCTGTGCATTGCGGACAATCGCCGTATCTTGCGTTGCCTGTGCATCAAAGGTTGCCTGTGCCCCTTCGGTTAGCTCAATTTCGAGGGTCGCCCCTGCATCCTGCGTCGCTTGCCCGTCGATGACCTCCTGGGTCGCCGTCGCATTATCATCAATCACAAGTTGCGTAGCGGTTAACTGTGCATCATTGGTCGCTTCCACATCCAGCGTCGCCTGTAGTTCACTTGCTTCCTGGGTTAACGTGGCGTTTGCTTCGTTAGTCGCCGCTGTATCTAGTGTCGCCTGTGCATCATTGGTTGCCTGCGTGTTGACCGCTTCTTGTGTTACTGTAGCGTTCGCGTCGTTGGTCGCTTCTGTGTCCAATGTCGCCTGTGCATCATTGGTTGCCTGCGCGTTGATCGCTTCTTGCGTGACTGTCGCGTTCGCGTCGTTGGTCGCTTCTGTGTCCAATGTTGCCTGTGTATCAACGGTTGCCTGTGCGTTGACCGCTTCTTGCGTGACTGTCGCATTGGCATCATTAGTCGCCTGTGCATTATCCGTAGCAACCACTTGAGCCGTGCCCGTCATCACCAGCGCAACCGCCGTACTGCTTGCGTTAGCATTTTCTGTCGCTTGCACATCAATGGTGGGCGATGGCGTATTGGTCGGTGTCGGCGTGTTAGTTGGTGTATTAGTTGGTGTAAACGTTGGCGTTGGTGTTGGCACAACTGTTATCGTAAACGATCTGCTTGTCGTTGTGCTCTCACCACCGGCATTTGTCACAGTCACATCAAGTGTGTGTGACCCTGTCCCTAACGGCAACAGCTCCACATCAAACGCAAATGGTGCTTCACTTTGTGTAGCAATTTCCACACTATCCACGCTATAAACCACACCGGTTACATCCGTCTGACTATCGACATCCACAGTAACACTGACTACTTCGCCGGGCATGAAACTGCCTTCAAATGTTGCGCCATCCTCTAACCCAGAAACAGTCACAATTGGAGGCAATGCGCCAATCATCACCGCCAACTGCGTGATTGATGTTACGCCACCTTCGTTGACCACTTCTACCGGAATCGTTTGTTCACCGGGGGCGAAATTCGCCGGATCAACCGTAATTGTCAGCGGCGATGCTTCGGAGATAATCACTTCGTCACCCACTGTCGCGGAAATCACCAGCGGTGAGGTTTGTCCGCCAACATTAATCGTCAAATCAGTCGGTTCACTGATGGTTACATCCGTCAAATCCTGTTCAACCGTTACCACAGACGGCAAGGCGGCAATCTCATAAGTCAATGTCTCGGTGACAATATCGCCACTTTCATCGGTCACAGTAATCGTCGTGGATACAGCGCCGGGCGGTAATGATTCAGGATCAACACCAATGCTCAGAATGTTTTCACTCACCTCGACGGCTTCACCATCTACCAACACACTTGTTAATGCGTCATCAGCGTCAATTTGCGCCGTGATCGTCGTCAGGGTATCAATTGGTGCATCGGGCAAATCAGGGAAGCGAATAATCGGTACTGGCACTGGCGCACGTAAGATACCGTCAACCGTATTTGTTTCGCCCGTAAGCGTGGTCGCGGACAATGTAAAGTCGTATTCAGCACCGTCCAAAGGCACAGCAACGGTGTACGTCAGCACATATTGACTGCGTAAAATCCCTGCAATCTCTTGATAAATTGTGTTGAGTTCATCCGCAGTGGGCGACTCATAATTACGGGCGTTGGTCGATGTGGATAATTGCTCCAAAAATGAGCGGTCAACCCCAAAACCCAGCCCAATCGTATACACGGGCACGCCTTCAATGCGGGCATTGTTAGTAGAGTCTTCACGTAAAGAAGTGCTTAAGATTCCGCCCAGACCGTCCGATTCCGCGCCATCGCTCAAAATAATGACGGCGCGACGATCTACTGGTGAGTTTGCCGCCTGCATAATGGCTTCCAGACTGCCATCATAGAGCGCGGTTTGTCCGCCAAACGGAATTGTGTTGATTGCGTTGATGAGCGCATCACGATCTGTGGTAAATTCTTGCACCAGCGTCGGACGTGTATTGAAACCCACAATCGCCACTGAATCATCCGGTGCCAAATTTTCAAGGAATAATAACGCGGCTTCTTGTGCTAGCTGGAGCGGTCTACCGGACATACTGCTACTCGTATCAATCGCCAGCACGACGGAAATCGGCAGATTATCATTTGTGATGTTCTCCACAGAATTCAACACCGCAAATTCTGAGAGTGTGCCACCCAATGAGAACGCCTCTGCACCAAGATTCGTCACAGGTTGCCCCAGCTCATCCGTCACGTTAACGGTAATCCGGTATATCGGTGCTTCTGATGGATCAATACCCGTGATTTCAATTTGGGGTGTAGCATCACCGGATTCGTCTTGAAAACGTGTGACGAACGCGGGCAAAACCAGTAAAAACAGCGCCACAATAATAAGATATTTTTTATTCAAACCAACGTCCCCTCAGTGTTTTTGCTCTCTGACAATTAATCATTGACGAGATGGTTAAGATTTTTTGTGGATTTTAGTGAAGATACCGCTTATTATGTTAACCTGCCACATCAAAAATGTCACATTTTTCGTCTAAAAACCTGTGTATTTTAAAGTTTTATCAGAGAGATGCACAATATCATGACGTTTGCTGACAAATTACGCCTCTATACATGACACTTGTCACTATTCTTCGTCTTTATAAAGACATACACTATGTTTAATGAATAACAAAGTTTAGTGACACTCTTTACTCCTCGTCGGAGAAAAGTTGTTCTTTCAATATATTTACCCACACGACTAAGATGCCATGGCTCGCACTCCCCATGGCATCTTTATTTTT
>DAOTXB010000641.1:0-3455 GCA_034435575.1 Anaerolineae bacterium | reverse complement strand
ATGTTGCGGATGGATGACCTTAATGTGCCACATATGGCGATCTTGCAGACCGAAACGGACTTTGGCATCGGGTTTAATCGCTGGTCAGATGGCGTTAATGTGTGGCAATTTGGATACCAACCGTCATTCGCACCACAGGAATACAGCGTATATCTATATACGGATCGTGCGCTGTATCGTCCGGGACAGCCGGTGTATTTTCGTGGTGCTGTGCGTAATCAAGATGATATTCGTTATACAGTGCCCGACCTTTTGACCGTTCCGGTGACGATCTCAAATGATCGGGGCGAAATTGTGTCCACCTTTGAAAGCACGCTGACCCCATTTGGCACATTTAGCGGACAGTTTGAGTTAGACGCAGATGCTTCTCTGGGGAATTATCGTATTTCGGTGGATTTGCCCTCATCACGGGAATTTATGCGAGAAGGTGGTGGTGTGAGTTTTGGTGTGGCGGAATATCGTCTGCCAGAATTTCAGGTTAATGTAACTCCACAAACCGACGAGGTCGTTCAGGGAGAAACTGTGACGGTCACTGTTGATAGTCGCTTCTTTTTCGGTGGTGTGGTCAGCAATGCTGATGTTGAATATAACGTGATCGCTAATCCGTATAGCTTTGATTATCAGGGCAGTGTTGGTGATGGACGTTACATATTTGGCGATGTAAATATTGATGGTGGTCCAGCAGAATTTTTCGGTGCATCACAGGGTGTGATTGCCAGTGGTACGGGGACAACCGACGAGGCGGGTTTGTTGACGATTGATGTTCCGGCTGAATTGGAAGATTCAACACGGAGCCAGAGTTTTACAATTGAAGCAACTGTTACGGATGAAAGCGATCAGGTGGTGAGTGGACGTGCCGAAGTGGTCGTCCATCAAGGGCTGGTTTATGCCGGGGTGCGCTATACCGATTACATTGGCACGGCGGATGAAACATCTACGGCAGAATTGATCGTGGTGGATTGGGAAAGTAACCCGATTGCAGATCAAGACGTGACGATAGAGATTTTTGAGCGACGTTGGGCGAGTGTGCAGGAACGCGACCCGAATAGTGGGCGCACGGTCTGGACATATGAAGTAGAGGAAATCCCTGTTACCGAAGGGCAAACCACAACTAATGCTGATGGCGAAGCGAGCTTTGAGTTTGTGCCACCCAACGGGGGCATCTTCAAGGCGCTAATCACCACACGGGATGAACGCGGGAATGAGGTTCGCACGTCTGCGTTGTTATGGGTGAGCAGTGGCGAGTATGTGGCATGGCGACAACAGAATAGTAATCGGATTGATCTAGTGATGAACGCCGATGAGTATAGCGTGGGCGATACCGCCGAAATTTTGATTACATCACCATTTCAGGGACAGACCGAGGCGCTTATCACTGTTGAACGCGGTGATGTGTTGTTGAGCGAACGCATCACGATGAACAGTAACTCTACGGTGTATGACTTGCCGATTACGGCAGATTTTGCTCCCAATGTGTATGTGAGTGTGATTCTTGTAAAAGGGGTGGACGAGACTAATCCGGTGGCGGCATTCCGCATGGGGTTGGTGCAGGTTAATGTTGATCCTGAACAATTTGAACTCAATATTGATGTTACCCCTGATCGTGAAGAGGCAGGTCCGCGTGAGACGGTGACCTATACCGTGCGGACAACCGATTATCAGAATAATCCGGTCAGCGCAGAAGTGGGCGTTGGCGTGACTGATCTCGCATCACTTTCGATTGCAGAACCGAACAGCACACCAATTATGAATCATTTTTACGGACAACAGTTGTTGGCAGTGTTGACCTCGACACCGTTGACAATCAACACCGATCAACTGACCCAAACGGTGTTGGACACGGTCAAAGGTGGGGGTGGCGGTTTCGGTGATGGTGGCATTTTTGATGTGCGCGAAGAATTTGTTGATACTGCGTACTGGAATGGTGCGCTTGTGACCGACGACGATGGTATAGGAACATTTGAGGTCACATTACCCGATAACCTGACGACATGGCGATTGGATGCACGGGCGTTGACGCTGGCGGGGGATGGTCAGATGCTGGTCGGGCAGGACACGTTTGATTTGTTGAGCACGAAACCACTGCTCATCCGTCCGGTGACCCCGCGCTTCTTTGTAGTCGGTGATGAAGTTGTGCTGGCGGCGGTGGTCAACAACAACACTGATTCTGCGCTCACGGTTGAGGTTGCGTTGCAGGCATCAGGCATATTGACCGCTGACGCAACGGTGCAGGAAGTGGATGTGCCTGCGGGTGGACGCACACGGGTTGAATGGCGGGTGACGGTGGACAATGTACAACACGTTGACCTGACCTTTGGTGTGGTGAGTGATGATGGTGACTATAATGACGCGAGTAAACCACCGCTTGGTCAAGGTGATGAGCGCTTGTTGCCGGTGTATCGTTATGAAGCGCCGGAAGTGACGGGAACGGGCGGGATTCTGGCAGATGCTGGCACCCGTACCGAGGGTATTGCTTTACCACAGCGCTTTGACCTAACACAGGGCGAGCTGACGATTAATGTAGAACCCTCGCTGGCGGCGACAAGCCTGGCATCGTTGGATGTGTTGCGCGGGTATCGTAATGAGAGCATGGAAATGGTGATTAGTCGCTTCTTGCCCAATATCATGACATTCCGTGCATTTAATCAACTGGGGTTGAGTTCGCAACGGGATTTACGGGCGGAGCTTAATCGACAGGTACAGTTTGCCATTCAACGATTATATGCAGAACAAAAGGTTGATGGCGGGTGGGGCTGGTTTGTGCAAGACGCGAGTCATCCGCTGGTGACGGCATATGCGCTGATTGGTCTGGTAGAAGCCGAGGCGATTGGCTTTGCCGTTGACCCGAGTGTGATTGACCGTGCCGTACAGTTTATTGAGGGCGCGTATGTATCAACAGGGTTGAACACACCCGACTGGCAATTAGACCGACAGGCGTTTCTGGTGTATGCGGTGGCGCGTGCTGGTCGCCCGAATGTTGCGCGAACGACGACTTTGTTTGATGAACGTGGTCGCTTAAGCATTTATGCACGGGCGTTGCTGACGATGACCTTGCATTTGATTGACCCGGATGATAACAGTCGTATTGACACATTGATTTCAGGGATTTTTGGTAATGCAATAACCAGCGCAAACGGTATCCACTGGGAAGAAGAGTCGCGGGATGCGTTCAATTGGAACACGGATACCCGCACAACCGCGATGGTACTCAAGGCATTGGTACAAACACAACCACAAAGCGAACTAATTCCGAACGTGATCCGGTGGTTACTCGTTTCTCGTACAACAGATGTGTGGGAGACCGTGCAGGAAACTGCCTGGTCGGTGATGGCGCTGACCGATTATATGGTCATGACGGGTGATCTTGTGCCGGATTACAGCTTCGATGTGTCATTTAATGATGATGCGTTGATTTCGGTTGATACTTCGCCGGAAAATGCGACGGTGATGCGTCG